>NZ_JAJNQP010000049.1:0-4890 GCF_022227985.1 Halorhodospira sp. M38 | reverse complement strand
AGCCGACCCCGTAACGCATTGGCAGACAAGCTTGTGCCAAAATCTGCAATAAGCGCTTCACGAATTGTGCCTGGGTTGCCATTTGCCTTCTGCAGGGAGCACGAGCATGTCAGCAAAGCAACAAGTCCGGGAGCTGCTATCCAGCGCCGATGTCGAACTCGGCGGCGAGCGGCCCTGGGATGTGCAGATCCACGACGAGCGGCTGTATCAGCGCATTCTGGCCGAGGGGTCGTTGGGCGCCGGTGAGGCCTATATGGACGGTTGGTGGGACGCCGAGCGGCTCGATCAGTTGTTCTTCCAGGTGCTCCGGGCCAGCTTAGAGCACAAGCTCCGCACGCCGGCGGTGCTCGGCCAGGTGTTGCTGAGCAAGCTTGGCCATGAGCAGAGCCGGCGGCGCTCGCAGCGGGTTGCGGAGCAGCACTACAACCTCTCGGACCGGCTCTACGAGGCCATGCTCGGGCCGACCATGCAGTACACCTGCGCTTACTATGGCTCGGATGGGTCTGGCGCGGGCCTGGACGAGGCGCAGCGTGCCAAGCTTGATCTCATCGCGCGCAAGCTGCACCTGGAGCCGGGCATGCGGGTGCTCGAGCTCGGTGGCGGCTTCGGAGAGCTGGCCCGGTTTCTCGCCGCCGAGTACGGGTGCGAGGTGGACAGCTACAATATCAGCAGCCAGCAGGTGGCGTACGCGAGACGGCTTTGTGAAGGGCTTCCGGTCGATGTCCGGGAGCAAGATTACCGCGAGGCGGCCCATGAGTCGCGGCACTACGAGCGCGTCGTGAGTGTCGGCCTGATGGAGCACGTGGGGCCGAGCAACTATCGCGCCTTCTTCGAACTGATCCGGGGCCGCCTGAAAGCCGGCGGGCTGGCGCTGGTCCACACCATCGGCGGCAACCGCAGTCGCGCGAGCGCCGACCGTTGGATCACGCGATATATCTTCCCCGGCGGTGTGATCCCGTCCGAGGCTCAGCTCACCGCGGCCAAGGAGGGGCTGCTTGTCCTTGAGGACTGGCATAATTTCGGCCCGGATTACGACCGCACGCTGATGGGCTGGTACGACAACTTCGTCGCCGCCTGGCCGCAGCTCGAGCAAAGCGAGGGGCTGGACGAGCGCTTCTACCGGATGTGGTGCTATTACCTTCTAAGCTGCGCTGGCGCGTTCCGGGCGCGCAGCTTGAATCTATGGCAGATTGTGCTTAGCCACGGGGATGTTTCGCGCTATGTGCCAGTCCGATGAGTAAGATGGCCTGGGATGCCCACCGTGCTCGTGTCGAGGCCATGGCCGCGGCGCTGGCCGGGTCCGACGGGCCGGTTCGCCTGAGAAAGCCCACCAGCAATCTGTTCCGGAACCGCCAGGAGGTCGCCCGGACAGAGATCGACGTGGCGTCGCTCAACCACGTCATCGAGATCGATCCCGAGGCGTGCGTCGCCGACGTCGAGGGCATGACGACCTACGCTGAGCTGGTGGATGCGACGCTGCCGCACGGCCTGGCCCCGGCCATCGTTCCGGAGCTCAGGAGTATCACGGTAGGTGGTGCGACCACGGGGATCGGCATCGAGTCCAGCGCGTTCCGCTACGGCCTGGTCCACGACACGGTGGATGAGCTCGACGTCCTGGTCGCCGATGGCCGCGTGCTGACCTGCTCGCGGGAGCGGCGCCCGGAGCTGTTCTACGGCTTCCCGAACTCCTACGGCAGCCTCGGCTATGCCACGCGCGTCCGGGTCCGCCTGATTCCGGTCCAGCCCTATGTACGGCTCGAGCACACGCCGTTTCGCGACCCCGAGGCGCTCTTCACAGCGATCGGCGAGGCGTGCGCGCAGCCGGGCTGTGCCTATCTGGATGGTGTCTACTTCGCCCCCGGCGAGCTCGTCCTGACCCGCGCACACTTCATCGAGTCGTTGCCGCCGGGCGCCCGGGCCAGCGACTACACCTGGATGCGCCAGTACTGGCGGAGCCTGCGCCAGCGCCGCGAGGACTACCTGACCATTTATGATTACCTCTGGCGTTGGGACACCGACTGGTTCTGGTGCAGCAAGAACCTCGGTGCCCACCTGGCATCGGTGCGGTTGCTGCTCGGGCGTAAGCGTCTGTCCAGCGTGACCTACCAGAAGGTCATGCGCGCTAGCCACCGGTGGCCGCTGAGCCTGCTCCGGTCGGTTCGTCCGCGCACCGAGTCGGTGATCCAGGACGTCGATATCCCGATCGCCAGCGCCGCGGCGTTCCTAGCGGATTTCGAGGCCGAGATCGGTATTCGCCCGGTTTGGATCTGCCCGCTCGTGGTTCCCGAGGCCGGGTTCTCGTTGTTCCAGCTGCGCACCGATACCCCGTATATCAACTTCGGCTTCTGGGACCTGGTCCGTTCCAGCGAGCCCGACGGCCACTACAACGCCCGGGTCGAGGCATTGGTCGCGAAACACGGCGGCAAGAAGAGCCTTTACTCCCGTAGCACCTACGACGAAGCCACGTTCTGGCGGTACTACGACCGCCAGGCTTACCAGGCCCTCAAGCGCGAATGCGATCCCGACGGGCGGTTCCCCGGGCTTTATGAAAAGGCGGTGCAGCGGGGGTGAGGCCGCGCTGTGGCTCTTTGGTCAGGGCGGCAGCGCGTACTGGTTACCGCTTGCCGCTTTGGCCCGGTACACGGCCCGATCTGCGCTCTGGACAAGGGCCTCCTCGGTATCGGCATGATCCGGCCAAACGGCGATGCCGATGCTCGCGGTCACGTGTAGGGTGTGATCCCCCATCTCCTGGGGCAGCGATAGGGTGCCCCGGATCTTCTCGGCGACACGTTCCGCGTCCGCTACCTGCTCGATCTCGGCGAGGAGGACAATGAACTCGTCGCCGCCATGTCGGCAGACCGTGTCGCTGTCGCGGACGCAGGTCTTGAGCAGGGCCGCCATGCGTTGCAGTAGCCAATCGCCGACCTGATGCCCGTGCTCGTCGTTGATCCCTTTGAAACCGTCGAGATCGATGTAGAGCAGGCCGAGGCGCCGCCCGTGCCGCTGCGCAAGGCGCAGGTTCTGGGCGAGCCGCTCGGCGAATAGGGTGCGGCTGGCCAGCTCGGTCAGGGCGTCATGCCGTGCCAGATAGGCCATCCGCTGAGTCACGGCGCGGGACTGGCTGATCTCGCGGAATACGATGACCCCGCCGGAGACTGCGCCGTGGCGGTCCTGGATCGGCGCGGCAGAGTCCTCGATCCCGCACTCGCTGCCGTCGCGGTGGCGGAGGATGCGGTTAGCCTCGAGGTTGATGACCTGGTTCTCGGCGATGGCCCGCCAAAGCGGATTAAGGGCGGGGGCGCGGCTGGTGCTATCGATCAGGTTGAAGACCTCGGAGAGACGGCGGCCTTCGGCCTCCTGATGTCGCCAGCCGGTCAGGGCCTCGGCCACCGGGTTTAGATAGGTCACGCAGCCCTTCGCGTCGGTGACTAGGATGGCGTCGCCGATGGAACTCAGGGTGACACGGGCCCGTTCCTTTTCCTCGTAGAGCGCTTCTTCGGCCCGCTGCAGCGTTCGTTCCGCCGCCTTGCGCTGGGCTACGAACCGGAGGGCTTCGGGGAGCCAGGCAGCCTCTGCGCGGCGGCGTGCCAGCCGGGCCTCGGTTCCAGGGGTCGTGTCGGCCTGATCGGCATCCGTGGCCGACTCACCGAGCGGCAGAATGAGCGCCTCCGGCAGTGCGCCCCGTATCCGGCCGAGCGCGCGCAGGTCGCTCTCGTGGCTCAGCGGCAGGCCGATCAGTACGACGTCCAGCCGGCCTCCGTGATCGACGACGCGTTTCAAGGCCTGTGCAGTGTCCTCGACGCGCTCCACCTTGTGGGCCCCATGGGACTGGAGCTGCTCCTCGATGATCCGCGCGCTCTCGGGGTCGGGTTCGACGAGGAGCACGCTGACCCGGGGGTACTCGTTGTCCGGGCCGGGGGTTGTAGGGTCCGTGTCTGACACCGTCGGTCCTGGGGGTATGGGGGTCCGTTCAGCGGGGCTGTTCGTGGCCCCTGGGTGTTGGGTGCAGCGTTGGCGGTCGGCGACTCCCCGCCCCTGACGATTATAGTCGCAACGACCACCCGCTGCCGGAACGCTAGTGTCTGGAGCGCGCGGTTGCCGTCCCGCGGTGACTCCAGGCTGCCGCGAGTTGGGCAGCGCCGGGGCCGATCTGTCGAGGATGAGCAACTCGATTGCCTCCGTAACTGTCGTATCTTCGCGGAGGTCTCCGCAATGCTTGTCGTCTGCCTTAGCTTGACAAGTGGACCATTGAAACCCTTTATCAGCGTGGATTTTGCATAGCCGTATCGGTTGACATCGCGAGCTGCATGGGGCTTGGGGCCCTGGCGCTCTGGGCGTCGGGGTGGTTCAATCGCACCCATGTGCGAGTTACTGGGGATGAGCGCCAATACCCTGACCGATCTCTGCTTCAGCTTCGCTGGGCTGAGGCGCCGTGGCGGCGCCTGTGGCCCTCATAGGGATGGTTGGGGCATCGCCTTCTACGAGGGCCGGGGGGTCCGCGTCTTTCACGATCCGTCGCCCAGCGCCCAATCGCGGATCGCTGAGGTGGTTGAGACCCATCCCATCAAGAGCGAAGTAGCCCTATGTCACATCCGGCAGGCGAATGTAGGTCGGGTCGCCCTGGAGAACACCCACCCGTTTATCCGCGAGCTCTGGGGGCGCTACTGGTGCTTCGCCCATAACGGCCAAATCGAGGGCTTCCAGGCGCGCCCCGGCGTTTACCAGCCCGTCGGTGATACCGACAGCGAGCACCTCTTCTGCGACCTGCTCAACCGCCTGCGCGCCCGCCACACCGCGCGTAGCTACGACGCCGACCTGCACACGGACTTGGCGCAAGCGGCGCGCGATATAGTGGTGCGCCGATACGGACGGTACAGGTAGGGACGGGAT
>NZ_JAJNQP010000048.1:0-4988 GCF_022227985.1 Halorhodospira sp. M38 | reverse complement strand
AGCGACGGCGGGGAATACGCCCGAGGCAATGGCTACAGGCAACCCCGCCCGGCCTACCTTGCTCGCCACCGGAGCGCTGGGTAAGGTACGGCGTTTCCCGTCGTTCACCACCATCAGGGGATAACCGTGGCCGAACAAGCGTTGATCTCCGCCGACTACCAGCCCGCCGAGGACGCCTTCGACGGGCGGGTCATCCTGGTCACCGGCGCCACCGGCGGCATCGGCAGCGCCGTCTGCCGCCGGCTCGCCGCCGCCGGCGCCACGGTTGTCATCCTCGACAAGGACCTCAAGGCGCTCGAGAGCCTCTACGACCGCATCGTCGAGGACAACCACCCAGAACCGGCGATCTACCCCATGAACCTCGAGGGCGCCACCTTCGACAACTTCCCCGAGGTCGCGCAGCGTATCCGCGAGGGCCTCGGCCGCCTCGATGGCCTGCTCCACGCCGCGGCCACCATGGGCAAACCGGCGCCCGTCGAACTCTACGACATGGAGACGTGGTACAAGACCCTCCAGGTCAACCTCAACGCCGCCTTCATGCTCACTCAAGCGTGCCTGCCGCTGCTGCGCGAGTCCGACCGGGGCAGCATCGTGTTCACCAGCGATGCCAGCGGCCGGAATGGCCACAAAGCCTACGGAGGCGCCTACGCCGTCTCCAATGCCGGGCTCGAGGGCCTGATGCGGGTGCTCGCCGCGGAGCTGGCCGAGACGACGAGCGTCTGCGTCAACACCCTCGACCCGGGCATTGTCGCCACCGGGCTGAGGCAGAAGGAGTTCCCCTTCGAGAACCCCCTCGACCTGACCCAGCCGCAGCAGGTGGCCGGCGCCTTCCTGCGCCTGCTCGGGCCCGACGGGCGCAGCCACCACGGTCAGGCGCTGAGCGTCGAGCCGGCACCGGCGTGAGCGCGCCCTCGCCGCGCCCCCACCCCGGCCTGACCGGTGAGCGGCTACGCTGGCTGCTTGAGCAGCTGGTCGCCCACCACGGTGAACAGCACTGGTGGCCGGCAGAAACCGCCTTTGAGGTGCTGGTCGGGGCCGTGCTGACCCAGAACACCGCCTGGAGCAATGTCGAGCGCGCCATGGAGCAGCTCCGTGGCGCGGGGCTGCTCGATCCCGTGGCCCTGATCGAGGCCGAGGGCGACGAGGTGGCCGAGGCGATCCGGCCGGCAGGCTACTTCAACGTCAAGACCCGCCGGCTGCGCAACCTGTGCATCGCCTACCTGCAGGAGGGCTGCATGGAGGGCATGCAGCTACGGCGCACCGAGGCGCTGCGCGAGAAGCTGCTGGCGGTCAATGGGGTCGGCCGCGAGACCGCGGACGACATCCTGCTCTACGCCTTCCACCGCCCGGTGTTCGTGATCGACGCCTACACCCGGCGGATCCTCCAGCGCCTGGGCTGGATCCAGGGTGATGAGGGGTATGAGCGGCTGCGCGGCGGCATCGAGGCGGCGCTGGGGCCGGACACCGCAGCCTTCAACGAGCTGCATGCCCAGATCGTGGCGCTGGGCAAGGACACCTGCCGCCCCACGCCGCGCTGTGCCGACTGCCCGCTCAGCGCCGCTTGCGCCCACGCCGCCGGCGGCGCTGGGGCGCCGTCCGCCTGACCGGCTCCGGCGGGGTCAGGCCCACGTGCTCGTAGAGTTCGCGCTTGCCGGCCTCGTCCAGCTCGCGCAGCTGGCCGCGGCGCAGATCCCGGGGCATCACCACGGGCCCGTAGCGCACGCGGATCAGACGGCTGACCGTCACCCCTTGGGACTCCCAGAGCCGGCGGACCTCGCGGCGGCGCCCCTCGGTGACGATAACGTGGAACCACGCGTTAGCGCCCTCCTGCGGCTCGTCCACCGGCATGGCCGACTCCACCACCTCGAAGTGGGCGGGGCCGTCCTCGAGTTCGACCCCACCCACCAAGCGGTCGACCATCTCCTCGGTCACCTCGCCGTGGATCCGGCAGGCGTACTCCCGCTCAACCCCCGTGGAGGGATGCATCAGGGCGTTGGCGAGTTCGCCATCGTTGGTGAACAGCAACAGCCCCTGGCTGTTGATATCCAACCGCCCCACGGCGATCCACCGCCCGGGCGTGCGCGGCAGCCGCTCGAAGACTGTTGATCGGCCCTCGGGGTCGGAGCGGGTGGTCACTTCGCCCTCGGGCTTGTTATAGAGCAGCACCCGCCGCGGCGGCTCGCGATGGACCCGCTGCACCGTCTGCCCGTCCAGCTCCACGTGGTCACGGGGCTGCGCGCGATCGCCCAGCTTCGCCACGCGTCCCTCGATGCGCACGCGCCCGGCCTGGATGGCCGCCTCCATCTCGCGGCGCGAGCCCAGCCCGGCGCGCGCCAGCACCTTCTGCAGTTTCTCGCCCGCAGGCTGATTCCCACCGTCACTCGTCACGGGTCGCCCCCTGTTCGTCGTCGCTGGTTGCCGGATCGCCCTCGCCCTCGGCCTCGTCGGGCAGGCGCAGATCCAGCTCCAGATGCGCCTGATCCGGATCCTGCAGCGTGGCCAGATCCGGCAGCTGATCCAGCCCGCGCAGGTTGAAGTGCTCAAGAAACCCGCGGGTGGTGGCGTACATCGCCGGGCGCCCCGGCACGTCGCGCCGGCCCACCACGCGGATCCAGCCACGCTCCTCGAGCGTGCGGATGATCGAAGTACTGACGCTGACCCCGCGCACCTGCTCGATCTCCCCGCGGGTGATCGGCTGCCGGTAGGCAATCAGGGCCAGCGTCTCGAGGACGGCCCGCGAATAGCGTGCCGGCTTCTCCTCCCAGAGCCGCGAGACCCACGGGGCCATGTCGGCACCGACCTGGATGCGGTAGCCGCCGGCCACCTCGCGGATCTCGATCCCGCGCCCCTGGTAGTCCGCCGACAGCTCGGCCACGGCCCGGCGGATGTCGTCGCGGCTCGGCGCCCGGTCGGCATCGAACAGGCCCTGGATGCGTTCGAAGGTCAGCGCCTCGCCGGCGGCCAGCAGCGCCGCCTCGATGATGTGCTTGAGTGGTGGCATATTCATCGTGCGCGGATGTAGATCGGGGCAAAGGCGTCGGCCTGGACCAGCTCCACCATGGACTCGCGCACCAGCTCGAGCAGCGCCAGGAAGGTCACCACGACCCCGGTCCGCCCCTCCTCCACCCGGAACAGCTCCTGGAAGGGCGTGTAACGCTCCTCGCTGAGCCCGCTCAGGGTCTCGCTCATCCGCTCGCGGATGCTGATCGTCTCGCGCTCGACGTGGTGGCTCTCATTCAGCTGCGCCCGGCGCATGACCTCTGAAAGGGCCAGCAGCAGCTCGCGCAGGCTGACTTCCGGTGCCTGCGCCCGGGGCCGGCACTCCGGTGCGTCGGCGGCGGCCGGGAAGATATCCCGCCCCACGCGGGGGAGTTCGTCGATCTGCTCGGCCACCTTCTTGAAACGCTCGTACTCCTGCAGCCGGCGGATCAGTTCGGCCCGCGGATCGTGGTCCTCGTCCTCCTCGTCGTCGGCCGCCGCGGGCCGCGGCAGCAGCATGCGCGACTTGATCTCGGCGAGCATGGCGGCCATCACCAGGTACTCGGCGGCCAGCTCCAGACGCATCTCGCGCATGAGCTCGACGTACTCCATGTACTGCCGGGTGATCTCGGCGATGGGGATGTCGAGGATGTCGAGATTCTGCCGCCGGATCAGGTAGAGCAGCAGATCCAGCGGCCCCTCGAACGCCTCGAGGAAGACCTCGAGCGCGTCCGGGGGGATGTAGAGATCGTCCGGCAGCCGTCGCAGCGCCTCGTCACCGACGCGGGCCACCGGCTCACCGCCGCCCGCCGGCTCGTCAGCGGACGCCTGCCCGGCGGCGGTCTCCGTCACCGGTACTCCAGGCCCATGGCGCTGCGCACCTCGCCAAGGGTCTCGCGGGCCTCCTCGCGGGCCTGCTCACAGCCGTCAACGATGATCGAGCGCACATGCTCCGGATCTTCCTCGTACTGTCGGGCCCGCTCGCGGATCGGCGACAGCTCGGCCTCAACGGCGTCGATGATGCAGCGCTTGCACTCCAGGCAACCGATCCCGGCGGTGGTGCACCCTTCTTGGACCCACGCGCGGGTCGACTCGTCGGAGTAGACCTGATGGAAGTCCCACACCGGGCACTTCTGCGGATCGCCGGGGTCGTTACGACGCACCCGCGCCGGGTCCGTCGGCATGGTGCGCAGCTTGCGGACGACGTCGTCGGTGGGCTCGCGCAGGCCGATGGTGTTGTCGTAGGACTTGGACATCTTGCGGCCATCGAGGCCGGGCATCTTCGCGGTCGGCGTCAACAGCACCTCGGGCTCGGGCAACAGTTCCCGGGTGGTGCCGTCGAGGTAGCCGAAGAGCCGCTCGCGGTCGGCGACGGTGATGTTCGGCTGCCCCTCCAGCAGGGCGTGCGCCACCTCCAGGGCCTCGCGGTCACCCTCCTGCTGATAGCGACGGCGCAGGTCGTGGTAGAGGCGCGCATTCTTCTTGCCCATCTTGCGCGCCGCCTCCTGGGCCTTCTGCTCGAAATCCGGCTCGACGCCGTAGAGGTGGTTGAAGCGGCGGGCCACCTCGCGGGTAAGTTCCAGGTGGGCCACCTGGTCCTCGCCCACCGGCACCTCGGTGGCCTTGTAGATGAGCACGTCCGCCGACTGCAGCAGCGGATACCCGAGGAAGCCGTAGGTGGACAGGTCCCGGTCGCTCAGCTGCTCCTGCTGGTCGCGGAACGTGGGCACCCGCTCGAGCCAGCCGAGGGGGGTCATCATCGACAGCAGCAGGTGGAGCTCAGCGTGCTCGGGCACCCGGGACTGGATGAACAGCCGCGCCAGCTTGGGGTTGACGCCGCAGGCCAGCCAATCGATCACCATGTCCCAGACATTGTCCCCGACCACCCAGGGGCTCTCGTAGTGGGTGGTCAGGGCGTGCCAGTCGGCCACGAAGAAGAAACACTCGTACTCGTTCTGCAGGCGCACCCAGTTCTTGAGCACGCCGTGGTAATGGCCCAGGTGCAGCCG
>NZ_JAJNQP010000047.1:0-5021 GCF_022227985.1 Halorhodospira sp. M38 | reverse complement strand
GGGGGGGGGGGGGCATCCTCGCTGTCCCGATGCGCTGCCAGGGCGTCCATCTGCTCGATACGCTCGCGCAGGCGCTCGCGGTGTTCTGGCCACTCGGGGGCGAGCATGCCCAGGCGGACGATATCGACCCGCTGCTCGCCGTCGAAGAACTGCTCGCGGAAGCGGCCCTCCTCGGTGAAGCCGCACTTCTTGTGCAGATGGACCGAGGCGGCATTGCTGGCCAGCGCCTCGCCGTTGAGCTTCTGGAGGCCCAGCTCGCCGAAGCCGTGCTCCAGGGCGGCGTAAAGGATGCGGGTCCCCATCCCTTGGGGCGCCCCTGGCCGCGTGTAGAACCCCCAGAACGCCGTCTGATGGGCCGGATCGATATCGGTGAAGTAGACCACCCCCATGGGCTCATCGTTGGCGTCGTGGTAGAGATACCAGCGGGCGCCGGGGTCGGCCTGCATACGCTCGAACCAGGCGCGGTGCTCCTCCGGCGTGATCTCATGCTGGGTGTACATCTGCCGGCGCACCTCGGGGGCGTTGCGCCAGGGCAGGATGAGGTCGCGGTCGGCTTCGATCAGTGGTTGGAGTGAGTTCGTCATCTATTGGGTCTGCTCATTAGCCCCGTTGTCTGCGGCTTTTGAGCGCCCTTCCAGAATGCGAGGCGCCACGAACAGCGCGACCATACCAAACAGATCGATGGCACCCAGGATGGTCGCAGCCACCACGCTGTGGGGTACGATATAAGCTGCGACAAGCAGTCCTGTAATGGCAATCGCTCCGCCAATCCACTGCCCGCGCCGGTCTTTTAGGATGGCGCCTTGGAGTCTTTTTGACAGCATCTCATGGGTGTGCGTCTGCTCCTTTTGCGCCATCTGCAGGATGACAGAACGGGATTCATCATCGTACCGATTCAAATGTTCTGGGGGCGGGAGTGGGCCGCTAAACAGCTCGTTCCGTGTCTGGGCGATGATTTTCGTTTCGCCCGGGGGACCGCTTTCTAGGAATTCGCCAAGTCGGACCTGATCGGCTTCGGTGAGCTCCCCTTGTTGGAGTCGCCGGATCAGGTCGCTGGCATCAATGGCCTTGTCGCCCTCCGCGGGCTGCGCGTCACTGCGCTCCGGATTGTTCATACCGTTTGATGGCGCCCTTTAAGTGATTGCCTGTCGCTTTCCAGTACCGTCCCACGCGCTGCTGAATCGACCCCTTCGGCATGTATTCGGCATACGTGTGCGCCGGCCAGAACTCCATGACGGATCCCATAGCCTTCAGCGTGCGCTTGCTTACGAAGTGCATGACGGTAATCTCCCGTTCCTTAGCTTCTTTGGCTGACTAGTTGCTCCGCGACCCGAACTGTTCCGAGTCCATCGACAGTTTGCACGCCTGCCCGGGCCTGGATGCCCAAGCGCTCAGGCTCCGCTCGGTGGTCCTCTAGCACTCCCCGTAGGTCTGCTACGCTAACCTCATCGTGATGTCCAAGGTAAACGATGACCCCTTCGTGGGCCAGGGCCTCGCAAGCCGGGCGCTGGTTCTCGGCAATGCTGATGACCAGGCTTGGCAGGCCCAGGCAGCAGCGCTCCCAAGTGGTCGTCCCGCCGGCACCGATGGCCATGTCCGCGGCCGCCATGAGATCAGCGAGGTGTGCTCGCGGCGGATGCAGGGTGATGCCGGGTCGTGCCTCAGCCTGGGCTGCCAATGCTTGCTGGTGCGGGTTGTTGGGGCCGACCACCGCGTCAACGGTGATCCCCCGGAAGGCCGGGTCGCTCAGCGCTTCCAATGCCCGGCCGGTCAGATTATCCGGGTCCGTGCCTCCGAAGAAGACGAAGACACGCTCCAGGCGGCGCCTGTGCGGCGTCGGTGACTGGCGATACTGCGCGTACTCCGGTCGCAGGAGGGCGTATTGGGGACCAAGCAGCCGCGTGGCGTGGGCTGGCAGGCGGTCGCGATAACGCTTCTCCGGATCGCGCGTGTAGTTCTGGTCGAGCAGCGCGTCGCAGTCGTGGTCCCGGTTGGCCAGGTCATCAATGGCCAGGATCCGGTCAACGTGAGGCCGCAATTGGCGCTCCCAGGTAGCGTCGATCCCATAGTGATCCACCACCAACCAGTCCGGTCGTTCAGGCAGAGCGGCGATGGTCTCCTCGGCATCCTGGGGCTGGGATACACCGAGCCACCGTGCGTAGTTCTCACCCTCGGCCCAAGGCGTGTCGGCCACGTCCGGCGCGGGTAAGCTGCAGACGGCGAAGCCCTCGTCGCGCAGCATCGCCATTCCGTGGCCCTCGTGGGCGCGGCAGATGAACGTCACGGCCGCCCCGTGCTTGCGTAGCGCCTGCGCCAGCGTCCGGCAGCGGATGAGGTGCCCGGTGCCGGCGGCCGCCGAGGCGTCGACGCGGATGGCGAAACGTAGGGAAGTAGCGATATGTGTCAGCGCCACCCTTGCGTGACCCGTCAGCCGATCAGGTCCCAGCTGAGCGGTGTCCCCTTCTTCACGTCTTGGTTGACCCGCTTACCAAGCACGGCCTCGTAGTATTTCGGGGCTAAGCCATGCCCAGGGCGGACGCGACGTAGGTTCTCGGGCGTGAGCACGTCCCCGGCCTGCAGGTCGTCGGCGATGTAGAGGGAGCGGCGGCGGAGTCGTGCGTTCTGCTCTGCCTCGGTCGTTGGGCCGTACTGCACGCGTCCTAGAGCGTTCCACGCGCGCTCGGTCTCAACGACCAGCGCTGCAAGCTCGGCCGGTTCGAGCGAAAACGCCGCGTCAACACCGCCCTCGTCCCTCGAGAGCGTGAAGTGCTTCTCAATAACAGTCGCGCCGAATGCTATGGCTGCCGTGGCGACACCTGTACCCATGGTGTGGTCGGAAAGACCGACCTCGCAGCCGAAAAGCTCCCGCATGTGGCTAATTGTACGCAGGTTCGTATCCTCAGGAGAGGCGGGGTACGTACTCGTGCATTTGAGTAGCACTAACTCGCCGCATCCTGCTTCCCGTGCCGCGTCTACGGCGTCCCCGATTTCACCGACTGTCGCCATGCCAGTTGAGATAATCAGGGGCTTGCCGGTAGCGGCGGCCTTGCGGATCAACGGTAGATCTACACATTCAAACGAGGCAATCTTGTACGCCGGGACATCCAGGGTTTCGAGGAAGTCGACAGCCGTCTCGTCAAACGGCGAGCTAAAACAAACAAGGCCCCGCTCTTTAGCTCGCTCTATGATGGGCGCGTGCCACTCCCAAGGTGTATATGCTTGGCCGTAGAGAGAGTGCATGGACTGACCGGCCCACATGGATTGAGGATCATTAATGAAAAACTCTCCATCCTGTAGGTCTAGGGTCATCGTGTCTGGTGTGTAGGTCTGCAACTTGATCGCATGCGCACCTGAGTCCGCGGCGGCGTCAACAATCGATAGAGCCCGGCCCAACGAGTGGTTGTGGTTGCCGGACATTTCGGCTATGACGAAAATTTTATCACAACCTAGCAATTGGCTTCTGCGCAAAAAAATATCCTCACTCAAAAACTTCTGAAATATCGACCGTGCTTCCTTCCGCAAACCACTTGCTGGGCGAGTGGGCGCGGCGTAGATAGTGTCGCGGGTAACAGGGCTGAATTTGCTTAATCAGCAAGGCTGTGCCTTCGCCATGGCGTTCCCACCTTAAAACGGTGTCGCGCACTTCTGCTTTGTAATTCGCATGTCCTATTTCTTCTTCTGAATAGCGGCGTGGTGCAAGCGCCGACTTTCTAATGATAAATACACTCCCGTCAAGTCTTATCTTAGGCCCAGGGTATTCATAAGACTCCTGTGTGGCGGCAATGATGTGGTTATGGATGTCTCTAAGTGGATTTTTTGTATTCACCGCTAAGGCATCTCCAGTCCACTGCCACTTTCTGTAATATTTGTTATACCTTTTATCTACTGTGAGCGCCTCGCTCGAGCCATAGATTGTCTTTACGGGACTTTCCAAAAGCACCTGTAACAGAAGGCTGCTACCAAGCAGGCTCAATATCTGAAAAAGAGTTTGCGGAGGGCTATTTTCTGGAATGGGCACAGTTGACTGTGCAACGATTTTCCCGCTATCAAATTCATCGTCCATTTGATGCACCGTAACCCCTGCCGTCTGGATGCCCTCGTAAATTTGCCAACGAGTTATAGACGTTCCTTTGAAATTTGGTAGCAAAGAAGGGTGAAGGTTGACGGTGCCTTCGCGAGACGCGTTGAATATTTTCGGCGAAATTTTTTCGTGCCAGCCTCCTGCAACGACGAGGAGGTCAAGATCTAACCGTTTTATAATCGCCTCATTTTTTTCCTTTTTGAGCGAATCGACTCGTATAACGGGGATACGATGCTTTTTCGCCAGCAATTCTTCTGAATCAAGAAATCGCAGGTCGTCGCACCGGTAATATACGCATTTTACTTTCTGTATTAGCTTAACAAAGCAACTCTTCCATAGGTGGGAGAGGGTGTTTGTTTTGTCGGAAACAATAATCGCGCTTGGAGGTAAGCCAGCTTCTATTAACGTTCGTAGCGCCGTATATCCGGATCGGTTATAATGGCGAGTAACTAGCGCAAACTTTTTTCCCATCGGGCTATAGTGTGTCGTTGACTAAATATTTTTGGAAGTTTGGGTTTGTGTGATGTTTGATATGTTCTGGTTTGTACACAAGAAATGTGGTTTCAAAAAGGGGTGATAAGTTGTCGAGGAAGTAGAAACGCGACAGCTCTTTAGAAACAAAAATCTGTAGCTCGTTGAGGTCGGCGTAGTAGTTCCCCGGCCTGTAAAAGTCCGCGTGGTGGTTTAAAACATTGAATGCAATGCCACGGTCCGCCAGGTCCCAAGATGCAAGCAAAAGCTCCTTCATATACTGGGCCCATCGCCTCAACGGGACATCCCCAGGTTGGTGAAAAACGCCGGAGAGAATCACATAGTTATATATCTCGCTCGTTCCAATAGTGTTTTTGTCTGTAATGTTGCGAGTTTGATAATCGATGTGTGGATGCCGTTCGCGCGCGAGCCGCGCAAAGTCGGGAGTTATTTCAGAGCCAGAGTAGGT
>NZ_JAJNQP010000046.1:0-5090 GCF_022227985.1 Halorhodospira sp. M38 | reverse complement strand
TAGTACAGCGCACCATGAGTAGTACTCCCAGATGCCGACCCCGGCGACCTGTTGGGCGAGCTCACGGCGCCGGCTCATCTCGACCTGCTGAGCCAGCTCCTGGCCCGCTCATCGACCAATGCTGGCACGGCGCTAGAACCTGAGCCAGTCGAGGTTGCTTATACCAACAGTTTTGACTCACCGTGTTCTAGGTGACATGCGATTGCCTTTCCAGTCATTCAGCCACATACTGAGTGAAAGCCTGCAAACTGCGACACAGCTGATGCCACCCGGGCGTCCCCGCTTTGAACAGGTCCGCTTGAACACGCTCACCATTCCCCGAGATGCCAGCATCGCGCGGGCGCAGCGCGTCGCGACCGACCTTACAGAATCGGCCGTTCAGGAGTATCTCCTTCACCACCCGATCGTCACGCATCGGGTGGAGGGCGAAGGCCTGAAAGTCGTTGGCGGGTTAAGGTCCTTGGCCCTGGCAAAGGCGCGCATGCCCGCGGATGCGCCGGTCTGGGTACTGATCGCGCCCGCTCCGAATGCGGACAACCTCCCGCGACTTGTCGATGACCTCCTCACCCCACTCATCCAAAAGAGGGATTCTGCCGAGCAGGTTCGAGCCTGGGCGGCCGCTCAGGACAACCAAGAACTACTCGATACCCTGCTGATGACGCGGCCCACACAGAAGGCCCTCGCCAGTTACCTCGGCATTTCCGTATCCAGCTTTCAGGCGCTCAAACGTGGGTGATGGTGGCAGATCCAAACCGGCGCGCACGAGGATTGCGGACCGCCGTTCCTCACGGATCGGAGAACTCAAACAGGCCCTTGAGCGACTCGGTCGTACTGACCCGGCATCATGGATCGATAAGGTCCAACCGCTCCTTCAGATCCCCGACTGCCTACTCGGCCTGTTCCCGGTCACAGAGAACGTTCAGGCGATCCTCCCCCACCTCAAACAGCTTGATGTCGACAGCAAAGACCTTGAAACCCTCCGGGCCTGGACAGACGCTATTCTTCGCATCCCGGGTGACGACCCGCTGTGGGCCAGCCATGAGTATCTAAAAGGGGCCATCTACGAACGGGGCACTGCCCGCTCCCCGCTCCACGGATACTACTCGACTCACCCGATCTGGTGCGGGCTCTGGCACGTCTATCACGACCCCGATGCGCCCCAGTCCGCGGTCTACGACAGACTCCGGGCCCAATTCCTGGCCGCCCACCTCCGCCTTTTCAGAGGCCTCGGCAACCCGTCGGGCGAAGACCGACGTTATCAAGCCTCGCGGGTGTTGCGGCTCGCGCATGACCAAGAAGCCCTCTGGCTGATCGACCGAGTCGACGCAGCAGTCGATAATCCCGACGCGCTCGTCAGAACGCTTCAAGCGGTGAAGAGCGAGGAGACCCGACACACGTCGGAGCCTCACCTCCTAATATACCCTGCTGCCAACCTGGGCCAACTCGTTTCCGACGCCCATGACCTGGGCCTCGACCTATTCAAAGACCGCACGGGCTCCGCCACCGAAGAAGGCAGGAGCCGTTCCGGGTCGCGCCGCGCTGAGCAACGCATGGACCCGGGACACAGCGGCTTTTGGTACTACCAGCAGGACTTCCTGGCCGGTGTCAGCAGTTGGGGCAGCGGTAATTTCCGTGTGGATAGCCGTAGCATCGCAGGGCCACTAGGCCATCAGATCGAAGCCGCAGGTATCACCATCGCGGAGTACGAAGACCCGCAGACGGCGGGGGCCGGAACACGCGACCTGCTCGGGCTTGAGGATCACGAGGAAAACTTCGAACCTGCGGATTTGCCTCCACTCCCTTCGCTCTACGCTAGGGCCCGATCCACAGCACGGCGCATTGCCATGGACGCGCAACGGCTTCGCGTCGAGCCCAAGCGCATCCGCATGGCGCAGCTTGGGGCCATGTTTCATACCCTCGGGAGGATCTTCAGCGAAAGCGCCCATCCCAAGCGCGATGACGAACCTCAGCACGAGCGAAACGAACGAGCACTACGCCAGGAGACAGCCCTGATCGGCGCTATAAGCCTGGTCACCGGCACCTCGCTGGAAACGGTGCACAGAATCTGCCTGATCGATTCTATCTCGGAGCTCCCCCACCGCTACGATCTTGCCTATAACCCGGATCACCGGATGTGGATTCGTCCCTACAGCCCGCCGGAGCGTCATCCGCTGAACGAATCCACACGGGCGCACGTTCACAAGACATCGCCCCGGGTCGTTTTTGAGGACGTACTCGGCCTCGGCTGTCACCTCAAAAACTACGCCGAAGCGGGCGATGGGAAACCACCTTTCGCAAGCACCCCCCGAACCTACCGCAGCCGCTGGGAAAAGCACTTCAAGCCCGCCCTGGTCACGGCCGGGATTGAACCGCGTTGGGCACGACTCGACGCCCTGCCCCAGGCCTTACCAAGCTGGTTCGAGTGGCAGGAGGAAGGCGACCACCTGGCCACGGCCATGCTCTTTGGGATCAACGACCCGCGGGCCCACACGCAGCGCTTTTACACCAGCTGGCACAGAGCCAAACTCGCCGACGTCTACCAGCGCCGGCTCTGCTTGCTTGTTGAGGAGCTTGCCATGGAGACCGCGCCGCCATCGGAGGAACCGGCGCTGTTCAATTACCAGGCGCCAAGCACCGAGATCCGGACCAGCTGGGTTGGCAATGACCGCATGCCCTCGCTGTGCTCTGTGCAGAAGCTGATCACCGCGAACCGAGATCAGTTGCACTACCCGGGCCCGATCGATCCCGAGAGCTGGTTCAAATACCACAACGCCATGACCCTCTACGCAGCCCTCGGGCTGGTCATCGCTACCGGGGCTCGGAGCATTCGCACCCCGTTCCCGGATCTCAGAGCGATCCACAAGCCGACCCATACCATTGCTGTTCAAGAGAAGGACCGAGCCGACGGCTCGCACGCTCGCCTTGTGGCCTTGCCGGCAGTGGCCGTGGAGCAGGTCGAGATCTACCTCAATCATCTTGTCGAGTTGTTCACCGCCTTCCCCGCACTACCGACAACGCTGCGCTGCCAGGCCACGAAATATCGCGACCGTGCCGCATACGACGATGCAGACTTCGACCTCGATCTGCGCCGGACCTTTTTCTTTCTCGACAGCGCGACTCCCGAGCACCCCGGATCGTGGGAACCCACTGAACTCACCGGCCGTCAGATCTACACCCACAGCAACGGGGTCTGCCCGAATCACTGGCCCATCGAGAACGCAGGTCGCCACCTGCTGCGAAGCCACCTCACCGCTGAGGGCTGTGACCCGACTCTCATCAACGCGCACCTCGGACACTGGCACTACGGCGAGGAGCCCTGGGCCGGTCCTTCAGCCATGGATCCGGTCGCTTATCGCCACGCCATCCGCCCGTACCTCGATGCGGTCATGGCCACTCTCGACTACCGGGCATGCCATCCGTGACCAGCGAACCCCAGCCCCCAAAGGACCCGTCAGGCTCATCCTATCGCCAAGAGTTCTGGATGGGCTGGCGTCACCTTTGGGATGCGTCTGCGACGGACTGGACAGCGATCGACGCCGACACCGCCGACTCGAAGGGGCCCTGCAAGGGAGACGCTTTCGCCGCGGTATGGCAAGTCATCCGCCGCGAATTCCCGCAGCTCATCCGCCCCACTCCCGCAGAGGGGGACGAACTCTGGCGAATTGCCACCGTGCGGACCCTGATCAGCCAAGTCCAAGCAGCGGCCCCGTCCGAGCAGCGCTTCGTAGCGCAGCGACGGGTCGCCGAAGTCCTCGACGCCGGCAATCGGCTCGGCCGTTGGCGCATTCCGATCCCGGATATCCCGGCCCCACTGCCACCTGCACCGCGCTCGCCGTTCCAGCACACGAGCTTCGCGCAGATGGTGCACTTCGAGCCGCTCGTCGAGCAGACCCTGGCAGCGTTCGCCGAAGCGCCACCCGCCGACGACCCGCAGGCCTACTGGGGACGGCTATTTCTCAGCGCCCTGCTCTTTGGCGCTTTGCTCCGCCCCGCCTGGCTCTGGGCCTTGCCGTCTGCACTTGAGCAGCCACCTGGGCATTGTTTGTGGATGGAGTTGCACGACACACCGAAGGATAAACGCGCCCCGCAGCACATGCGCTGGTATCCAGACCCCCTCACCCGGCTCAACCTGGTGCGCGCCCGCGCCGACAAGAATCGTCCAGAGCCCCCACGCTGCCAGGCCCACTCCGGCCCTAACGTCTACCGCTGCATCCGTGCCTTCGCACGCACCGCGCACATCGCCGATGCACTGCCCAAGAACTGGTCGCAGCTCGTGTCGGTCGCGCAGACCCGCTTCGCGCTTTATCTGCCCGCTTACCTGCTCGGCCACGCCGGTGGTGCGAACACTGCGACGTCCTGGCCGGCGTCGGTCCAGCAGCGCCTCCACACCCACCGGCACGCCATCGACTGCAATCCTCCCCGGCTCGCCCCGAAAACAAAGGAGCGACCGGCCGACTCCGTAGCGCCGAGCGAGGCAGGCGCGGAGGCAGTGGACAAGAGCGCCGAGAGCGAGGCGGCGCCGGCTGCGCTGAGGGAGTTAGCCTCGCGCATCCGCCAGAACGACCCGCCGGATCCGGAACTCATCGAGGCTTGGATCGCCGAGTACCGCCAGACGCCGCAGCCCTTGAAGAGCATCGAACGCATCGGCGAATGGGTGGCAAAAAGCCTTTGCCGGAAGCCCAAAAAGGGGCGCCGGCGATTGCGCGGGCGAACCGTCTACGCCCTCTACAACGCGGCGGCGGCGAGACTCGTCGGCCAACTTGCCGATACCGACCCGGCTGCATTCGCCTGCAGCGACGACTTCATCGAGATCTACACCACCGCTCTCGACGACACCGCGAACGCGAGCACGCGCAAGACCCTCGCCCGTGCACTGGAGCGCTTCCATACCCACCTCGTAGCCTTCCACAACGCCCCCAAGGAACCGCTGGAGGTCCTGCGCACGCCACGTCTCGCGCAAAAAGGACGCCACACACCGAACGCCAACTTCATCGACGAGGCGAGTTTCACGCGGGCCATCGAGTGGATCGATTTCCGTTACGCACAAACGCCGCAGCGCGGAACGCTCCTAGTGCTGCTAGCCAGCCTTG
>NZ_JAJNQP010000045.1:0-5576 GCF_022227985.1 Halorhodospira sp. M38 | reverse complement strand
GAGTAGCCGGTGCCGAAGTCGTCGATGGCGAACGGGGTTCCCTGCTCGGCGAGGGCGCGCATGGCCCGCGCCATGGGCTGGAGTTCCTCACTGAAGCCTCGCTCGGTGATCTCCAACTCCACCTGCGGTTGCGCCAGGCGGGCCTCGGCGAGGGCCTGCCGCAGCCGGGGCGCGAAGTGGGGCTCGAGCAGCTCCTGCGGGCTGATGTTTACGGCCACCGGTGGCACGGTGATCCCCTCGTCCATCCAGGCGCGGACCTGGCGGCAAACGGCCTGCAGGATCACCCCGGTGAGCTCCTCGATGCGCCCGGTGCGCTCGGCGAGGGGGATGAACTCGCCCGGCGAGATCCATCCGAGTTTCGGGTCGTGCCAGCGGGCGAGGGCCTCCATGCCGGTCATGGCGCCGGAGGTTAGGTCGAAGCGCGGCTGGTAGTGCGGCTCGATGCAGCCTTGGTCCAGCGCCTCGTCGAGACGCTGGACGAGGTGGATCTGCTCCGAGACCCCGATCCGGCCGGTTCCGTTCTGGACCACCCGGACCCGGCTGGCGCCGTGCTGGTTGCTGGTGAGTAGGTGGAGGAGGCTGGTGAGTTGGTCGAGGCGTTCGCCGTCATCGGGAGCCTGGACCACGCTGAGTGCGATGGTGGGACGGATCTGCTCCATGCCGGTGGTGATCGGCTCCTGGAGCGCCGCTGCGGCTCTGGTGCCGATGGTCTCCGGATCGCAACCGGGGGCCGTGGCCGGCGCCCAGACCAGGATTTCGTTGACCTCCCAGTGCCCGAGGCTGGTCTGCTCCGGCAGGGCGGCCCGGAGCCGGGCGGTGGTGGCGGCGAGCAGTCGGTCTGCCGAGGCCGTCTGGCCGCTGGCACGCAGGCCGGCCGCATCCTCGACGTAGATGCTCATCAGGGCGAGGGGGGCGGGGTGCTCCCCCTCAGCGGCGGCCTCGAGCAGGGGCGCCACGCGGCCGGCCGTGCTCGCCCGGGTGGGCAACCCCGTGGCCTCGTCGAGGCTCGGGTTCCGGGCCGCGGGGCTGCGGGCGGCGCCGCCGGTGAGGTGGATCTCGACGACGCGGGCAAGCTGGATGAGCCGGCACTCGTCCTCCGCCGTGAACGCCCGCGGGGCGTAGTCGATCAGGCAGAGGGTGCCGAGAGCGCCGCCTTCCGGGGTGCGCAGCACGGCCCCGGCGTAGAAGCGCAGGAAGGGCGCCCCGGTCACCAGCGGGTGTTCCCGGAACGCGCCGTCCTCGGCCAAGTCCGGCAGGATGAGGGACTCCTCCCGCTCGATGGTGTGGGTGCACACCGACTGGTCGCGGGCCATGTTGAAGGCCGGGGCGTGCCCGGTGCCGGCCAGCGAGCGCTGCGCCTCCGCCTCGATGAGGTGGATGCGGACGATGGGGACGTGGAAAAGCTCCTCGGCGAGCGCCAGAAGCTCTTGCAACGCCCGGGAGGCGGCGGCCTCGCTGAGCTCTAGGCCGCGCACCTGCCTCAGGCGCTCCTCCTCGCTGATCTTCGTCTCCATGGCGGGTCTCGGCGTCTCTGCCTCGGTTGTGCCCTCAGTTCATTCCACACATGCTACTTAAAAAGGCTGGAGCGCGCCGCGTTCGGCATGGGCGCGTCTCTGGAGAGCCTCCCCGCGGGCACTAAGCTCCTCGGTTTGCTGGCGTAGTTCCTGCCAGCCTCGAGCGAGTTCGACGATGGCTTCCAGATCCTGTGTCAGCTCCAGGGCTTCCTGTTGCAGCAGGGCCTGCTCATCCGGTAGCCCTCGTCCCTCGACGAACAGGGGTTCGCCCACGACGCCGCTGAAGGCCTCATAGCGCTCGTTGAGTTCCTGGGCCTCGTCGAGCAACGCCTTGGTATCGGCATGCAGGGCCCGCGCTTCGGTGATCAGTTCCCGTACCTCTGCGCGGAAGCCTGGGGGCGCAATCCATGTCAGAGCTCCAGCTCGGGGGAGGTGTTCCCCGGCCTTATCCAGGCGCTCCGCCCGGGCTTCGAGCCAGCTGTCAAACTCCTCAATATCCTCCTCGGTCTCATCGCCGAGGACCATGCGCTCCACGCCGTAGCCGAGGTTTTCCCCGAGCCGTTCGACGGCGTAAAGGGAGCCGATCAGGCCTGCCCAGACGACTAGCAGGGTGGCTATGACCGTCAGTAGCGTTCGCATCCTGTCCTCGAGTGGCCGCTCTAGATGGGTCTTTTGCGGATCCGCCGAATGCCGTGAGGCAATGCATGCCCATGAGGAAGTGGGCCGGCTTCCGGCGGCAGGCTGCGTTGCTGACTTGGGAGAGAGAAGGTGGTGGGCCGTGCAGGATTCGAACCTGCGACCAGCGGATTAAAAGTCCGATGCTCTACCAGCTGAGCTAACGGCCCCGAGAAGCGCACATTTTAACCAAGCCGCCGGCGGTAGGGAAGCGCCCGGCGGCTATTCGTCGTCGGACATCAGACGGCGAATCTCCGCGACCCGCTGCTGAGCCAGGTTGGCGGCAGTGGTATCCGGGTGGTCTGCCTGCACCGCCTCGAGCTTCTCGCGGGCGTCCTCCAGTCGATCCTCCTCGAAGGCGATGTAGCCGAGCTTCAGGCGGGCGTCCGGCACCTTGTCGCTGTCGCCGTACTCGTCGATTACCCGTTCGAAGTGTTCGCCGGCGGCCTCGAAGTCGCGCTCGGCGTAGTACGTCTCGGCGATCCAGTAGACGGCGTTGGCGGCGTAGTCGCTTTCCGGGTCGGCTTCAAGGACGCCACGGAAGCCCTCGCGGGCGTCCTCGTAGAGGCCGTCGCCGAGCTGGCGGAAGGCCGCCTGGTAGAGTTCCCCGGCGTCGGCGTCCTCTTCGTTGGCCTCGCTGTCCGGGCCGTCGAGGTCGGGGATGGGGACCTGCTCCTGCTCCTGGGCCAGCCCGCGCTCCTGAAGCTCGCGCAGCCGGTCGTCCAGGTCGGCGTAGTGTTCGCGCTGGCGTTCTTGGAGTCGGCGGACCTGGCGGTCGAGGCTCTCGATATCGCCCCGCAGCTCGCGGTTTTCCTGCTTGATGCGCTCGACGTCGCGGACCAGTTCGGCGAGTCCGCGTCCGTCGAACAGGTCCTCGAGGCGGTCGAGGCGCTGCTCGACGTCCTCGGCCACGGCAGGCGCGGCGAAGGCCAGAAGTACGGTGATGGTGGCGATCTTTCGCATAGCCGGTGTACCGCGTTAGCGCTCGTAGAGCAGCTCCGCGCGGCGGTTTTCCGCCCACGCGTCTTCGTTGGATTCGTCGATCAGCGGGTCTTCCTCGCCGTAGCTGACCACCTCGAGCTGGTCCGAGCGGGCCCCGTTGGCGCGCAGGAGCCGTTCGACCGCCTCGGCGCGCCGCTCGCCCAGGGCCAGATTGTACTCCCGCGAGCCGCGCTCGTCGGTATGGCCCTCGATGGTCATCCGCTCGTCGGGGTGCTCGCGCAGGAACTCGGCATGGGCCTCGAGGACCGGTATGTCCTCGTCGCGGATGTCGCTGGAGTCGAAGGCGAAGTGCACGCGCCGGGTCGCCAGCGGGCTGTCGGGCTCATCCAGGACGGCGGCGTCCAGCGGGTCGTCGGGGTCCAGCCCCTCGGCGCGTGCCCGCTCCAGGCGTTCTTCGTCGGCATCGCTCGGGTCTTCCAGGGCCTCGGCCTCGGTCGGATCGAAGTCTTCCGTTTCCAGTTCGGTCTCTTCGCCGGGTGCGGTCTCCGGGTCCTCGATCCAGTGGGCGCAGCCGGCCAGCAGGGCCAGGCTGGCTGCCAGCCCCAGGGTGCGCAGGGGGTGGAGCGCGACGTTTCGGTGGCTTCTGGCGGTCATGGTGTCTCGTCCTCGCAGGTGGTTTACCAGGCCGGTTCGCGTACGCGGGTATCCGGTCGTTCGGTGGACTCCAGTGGGGCCACCGCGCCGCCGATGACCGAGGCTGTGGCCAGTCGCTGCCCCTCGGTGCCGCCAGCGGTGTAGATGACCAGGTCACCGTTGGGGGCGAAGCTCGGCGATTCGTCGGCCGGCCCGTCGCTGATGATCTGCACCGCCTCGGTCTCCAGATCCTGCAGGGCGATATAGTACTGCCCGTCGTGGCGGTGAACCATGGCCATCCGCTCACCGTCGGGTGAGATGCTCGGCCGGGCGTTGTACGCCCCCTCATAGGTGACCCGTTCGGTCTCGCCGCCATCCGGCGTGGTGCGGTAGATCTGTGGCCGTCCGCCCCGGTCGGAGGTGAAGTAGATCCACTCGCCGTCGGGGCCCCAGGTGGCCTCGGTGTCGATGGCCCAGTGGTCGGTGACGGGGCGGACCTCACCGCTGGCCAGGTCGATCAGGTAGATGTTGGCGGCGCCGTCGCGCGAAAGGGTGACCGCCAGCCGGTCGCCGTCCGGTGACCAGGCCGGGGCGCTGTTGATCCCGCGGAAGCTGGCTACCTGCTCGCGCTCTCCGGTGCGGATCTCCTGGACGAAAACCTCCGAGCGGCGGCCTTCAAAGGAGACGTAAGCCAGGCGGTCCCGCGACGGTGACCAGGCGGGCGAGAGCAGTGGCTCATCGGAGGTCAGGATGGTCTGTGGCCGGTGTCCGTCGGAATCGGCTACCACCAGTCGATGTTGCCGGCCCTCGCCGTCCTCGCGCTGCTCGACTGCGACGTAGGCGATCCGCTTGGTGAAGGTGCCCTCGCGGTCGGTGATCGCCTCGTAGATGCGGTCGGAGATGGTGTGGGCCAGGGTGCGCAGGTGGCGCTCTTCGGCGCGGTAGCGCCGGCCGTCGGTCCGCTGTCCCTGGAAGGCGTCAAGGAGTTCGAAGCGCACCTCGTAACGGCCGTCGGTGGCATTATCGATGCCGCCGACCACCAGATGGTCCACACCCTGGGCGCGCCAGGTGGAGAAGCGCACGTCCTCCATGCGCCCCGGGGTGGCCACCAGGTCGTCCTCCGGCAGGACGTCGAAGCGGCCGGTGCGGGCGAGGTTGGCGGTGATGATCGGGGCGATCCCGGTCTCCGGGTCGGCGCCATCGGCGCGCTGGAACGGCACGACGGCGATGGGGGTGGCGCCCTCGATGCCGCCGATGATGTCGATCACCACGTCATCGGCGCTGGCCTGCCCGGGCAGCATCAGCAGGGCTGCCAGGTACACGGTGCTCCATACTCGGTTCAGTCGCGTCACGGCTTAACTCCGGTCCGGTGCGAATCGGAAGGTTATGGTCTGCATGCGCTCCTGCAGCGCGGCCTCGTCGGGGAAAGGCACCGGCGAGGCGGCCTGGACGGCGCGCTCGACGGAACGGTCGAAGCCGGAGTCACCGCTGCCGCTGACGACCTCGACCCGGCGCACGTCGCCGCTTCGCGAGAACGACACCCGGATGACCGCCTCGAGCCCCTCGGGCGTGCCGGTGGGGCGTCGCCAGTTGCGCTCGACAGCCTCGGCGATCGCCGCGGTGTAGCGCTGCTGCTGCCCCTGCAGCCGGCGTTGCTCCTCGGCCTCCTGGCGGGCCGCTTCCTGGCGCTGGCGTTCGGCTTCGAGTTCCTGCTGGCGCTGCGCCTCGCGCTCTTCCGCCATGCGCTGGCGGATCTCCTCGCGAAGCCGCTCCTGCTCTTCCGCCCGCTGCTCGGCTGGATCCGGCTCGGGC
>NZ_JAJNQP010000044.1:0-5836 GCF_022227985.1 Halorhodospira sp. M38 | reverse complement strand
ACTGTGCCTTCTCGCTCACCCCGGCGGGGGTGAGCCGATAGAGGTAGCGGCGCTTGTCCGGCGCGCTGGAGAAGTTCTGCGCCTTCACCCAGCCGCGGCTGATCACGGCGCGGACGGCGAAGGTGTTCAGCTTGTGAGCGACGACTCCATCACACGCGGTGGGGGGCGGGGCAATCTCCAAGTCCTGCGTCTGCTGGATTACAACCCCTGGCCTTAAGCGCGTGGGGCGGAAGCCCTTGCTACTGGGCGCTGTGCTTCAGATGCATGGTCGGAATCATCACTCGGGGCAAACGCATGCGGTCACACTGGCTGACCACGTACTCACGCCAGAAAGGCCACACATGGTAGCTCGCGTTACGGGCAGCAAAGGCGTTGAGTGCGTCTTCCCCGGGATCTTCCGCTGTACGGTATTCGGCTACGAGAGTCGCTTCGACAGACGCCAGTACATAAGGCTGATCTGTATCCCCCTCATTAGCGGCGTCCGTGTTTTCTTCGACCTGGACAAGGCGCATGCCGAGGTCAATATAGACGCGGTAGAGGTAGGGCGCGTGCTGCTGTCCGTCCGTGACTTCTGCAAACGTTGCTCGAGCCACTACGTGCTTGTGCTGGGCCCCGATGAGCTCGACATCCGAAAACTTCGGATCGAAATCCTTGGCCATCCATGCGTATGACTGATGCATCCAGACATCCTGGATGTTCAGGACGGCCTTGGCACGCTCCAGTGCCTGATCAGCGGTCATCCCGTGTTACCCCAGTGGGCCTCCATCTGCATGGTGTTATCCCGCACAACGCGGAGCTGCGGATTACCGGGACTGCGTTGAGCATTCCCTGCAACGGCGATGCTTTCATCGCTGAAGGCGGTGTACTGAGGAAGGAAGGCAGCCGCCGGCGTAAGCACGCCACGGACGCCGACGTAAACGCCAAGCGCACCGGCGATGAGCTGGTTCAGGCTCACATTCTCCTTTTCGGCCGCCTCTGCCAGTTCGCGGTGCAGGTTGCGTGGTACCCGTACGGTGATGCGGCCACTGTACTCGTCGTTCACCATGGCGGGCGCCGGCATGCGCTTGCCCTGTTCAGCGAGCGCTTCGGCCGTCGTCGCGATGGTGTCGATCGCGAGCTCGTAGGCTTCCTGGAACGTATCAGCGTACTCCGCGACGTCCGGCAGCTCGCGCACTCGGGCTTCAAAGCACGGGCCATCCTCTTCATGCACCTGCCGTACGGTGATGTTGTAGTCATGAGGATTCATTGCTACTCGCCTCCCAGATAGTCGCTCAGCGACTGGTAGTGGTTTCTCAGCGTCGCCCGGACCTTGCGAACGTAAGGCGGCTTGATTTCAGGATTCTTTCCGTGCCCGCACGTGTAGGAGGTGGAGTAAAACCCCTCCAAGTGCGGATGGGTCACGATCTTGTGTCCCTGCTTCTTGCCATCGCGGACTTCAAAGCCCAGTGATTCAAGGTGGCGGCGCATGTCGTCACACCGCAGGGACGCACCGGCCGCCTCAAGTACCTGTATGACTTCATCCAGTCTACGTGACGTCATATATGGTGTCACATCCAGTGTGTCGCAAGGGCCCAGGCTGGGAGGGCCCAGGGGCTCTCTCGCTACCGAATGGCTCGCACCTCGCCCCGATAGCCAATGCCGGCGGCGCTACGGCGTCGGCGGTGTCGAGGGCGCGGCGGGGTCCTCCGGCTCGTCCCTGACCTCGTCGGCGGCCGGCTCGCCGCCGGGCTCGGCGGCCTCCACCTCCGCGCGCAGCGCCTCGATCTCCGCCATCAGCTGCTCGTGCTCGGCGCGCTTGCGCTGCAGGTGGCGGTAGGCCAACTGTGCCTTCTCGCTCACCCCGGCCGGGGTGAGCCGGTAGAGGTAGCGGCGCTTATCCGGCGCGTTGGAGAAGTTCTGCGCCTTCACCCAGCCGCGGCTGATCACGGCGCGGACGGCGTAGTTCGTCTTGCCGACGGACAAGCCGAGCTCGCGGGCGATCTGGCGCTGGCTGAGGTTGGGGTTTTGATCCAGCAGGCGCAGGACCTGCAGGTGGAGCTCTTCGGAATCCATGCGCTGGCGTTTCCGTGAGGGGCGTAGGGGGCCGGGGTAGGGCGTTTGGGCACGCTACCGCCGGGACGGTGACGCCTGAGGAAGGCCCGTCCGGCGAGGGATGTTCAGGTTGTGAGCGGTCATGAAATCACAGGTGCAGCGAGGGGGCAACCGCGTTCTCCGGACCTCAGAGGAACTCCGCAAAGACCGTCTGAAGCGCCCGCAGGTCGTCCAGCAGGTCCAGGCGTTGTGCCTCGAGGCGCTCCGGCGGCCCGGCGAGGCCCAGGTCGACGTCACTGTCTGCCCGAGCTTGCCCCGTCGCGTGGGACCCGAATAGGAAGGCGGCCTGCACGTCCGGGAAGGCTGCCAGGACGGGCTGGACGGCCTGCTGGATGGCCTCGATGCGATCTTGTGTCATGACGTCATGTTAACGCGCAGTGCGCATGGCTGCCTGTCCGCCGGGCTTAGTGTGGTATCCGGTGGACGTGCAGGCCGGGGACTTTCTCGAAGTCGCCATCCCCCGTGACGAACGCGCCCCTCGGGTCCACCGTAAGCAGGCAAGCTGCCTGGATCGCATCGGGTGTGCGCAGCCTGTATTGGGCGCGCAGCTCCGTAGCCCTGTCCAGCACGGCGGTGTCCAGCGCTATCACCGAGAGCCCCGGGTCGTCGAGGAAGCCATCCAGTCGCTCCAATGCTTGCGTGTCGGATTCTCGCAGCGGGCGCACCCGGCACTCCAGCCGGCTCAAGGCTGAGGCCATCAGCACCGGCGGTTCGTCAGAGCCGCGTTCCAGTCCCCCAAGCACCTGCCGGGTGGCGTCCCGGGTCTGCCTGTCTCCCTCCAGCAGATAGATGATGGCGCTGGCGTCCAGAAAAACACGCATTAATCGCGCCAGCCTTCGCGCTCTGATTGCAGCTCACGGTCCAGCTCCGCACGGTTGCGCGCTGCGCCGTATGCCTCGTCATCCCCTAGCAGGCGATCCCATAGCCTTTGCCGGGCCTGGGTACCCTCCGACAAGCGCTGGTAAGACTCCTCGCTCAGGATCACGTAGCGGGGCCGGTTGCGCTGGATGACGTGCACCGGCCCGTTCTTCAATGCCTGATCCACCGCGCTGATGCCACGGCGCTTGATCTCTTGTGCGGAAATGACGTTCTCCATCAGTGCGACCTCGGGTACTTGATTTAGTATCCATTTTAGCACCGAAATCGAGCAGGGAGGCTCTGGATCTTAGCTCCCGGGGTCGCGGACGGCCCGGGTTACGCCCAACCCCGCTCTTTTGTGATCGCAATCAGGCTGTCCGTCACCTGTGCCAGCACCGGCACGTACGCGTGCCCTCGCTGCAGGGCATCGGCAAGGACCGCCGGGTCCTCGATGTACTCATGCACCATCTGGTTGCGCAGTTTGCGGACCGCGAACCAGTCGTCGCTGGAAGGAATCCAGCCGAACCGTTCGGCACGATCCAAGTTATCGAGGGCAGGACCTACGCGCTCGCCGAGCGCGCGCAGCAGCGCCGGGATCAGCTTGTCACCAAGTGTGTCCTGGAGCCGGCCGAAGCGCGCCACGAAGGCGTCAACCCGCTCAGCCTCTTGCGGGTGATCCTCCAAGGCGCGCGCTCGCTCCGTCGTGAACGGTGCCTCGAACAGCCGCTGATCGGTTGCGAGCAGGTGCCTGCGCTCGCGTTCAGCGATCCGGGTCAGAAACTGAAGGCGCGCCTCTTCTGCCTGCTCGTGGTTCAAAGCTCGACTCCTTGCTCCTCAGCAATCCGGTGGATGGCGCTCACCTCAAGGTTTGGGGCCTTCAGGATGACATCCACCGATCGGCCTTCCAGCGCGCGGCTGATCTGTGCTTCAAGCCGGGCCGCTAGCCAGATCGCATCGTCGACCGGCTCGGGGAGGGTAACGAGCAGATCGACGTCGCCGCCCCGCGCGTCATCGAAAACCCGCGATCCGAAGAGGTGCACGCGTGCTGTGCCGCCGGTCATTTGCTCGACAGCACGATGAATGGCCATGATTTGCTCTTGGGTTAGTCGCATTCCCGGGCCTCAGAGGGGCTCCGCAAAGACCGTCTGCAACTGCATGGCGCCATGTTAACGCGCAGTGCGCATGGCTGCCTGTCCGTCGGAGGCGTTGGCGCCCACTCAAGCACGCTTGAGCCGGCCCTCGCGCGTGCGCCTTAGCGCAGACCCTCCAGCATCTGCGTCTGCATCAGCTCGCCCAGCCGGCCGAGGCGCTCCACCGGGATCCCCTCGAGCTGGACGTCCAGGTCCTGAAGGACCTGGATCAGCTGGCTGTCGAGGCTGTTCTGGAGCACCAGGGCCATTCCCTGATCGCCCATGTGCAGCTGCACGCCGTCGGTGGTCGTGAACCGGAAGGCCTCCGCCATCTCCTGGGCGGCGCGGCGGGCGCCGGCGCGGTCGCCGAGGCGCAGGGTGATCGGGTCCAGTCCGATGCTACCGCGGGTCTCACCGTTGACCGCCACGGCGTGCTCGAAGCCGAAGCGCACCAGGACGCCGTCGCTGTTGGTCCAGCCGCCGCGCCACTGCTCCAACTCGGCCGAGGGGACCCGCGCCAGGCCGTCCCACGGGTCGTGGGGCGGTTCGCCGGCCGTAACGGGGCTGATCAGGGCGAGGCCCAGCGCCAGGCCCAGGGCCCAGCCGGTGCGGTGAACGAGGCGTGCGGCCATGACCATCACCACGCTCCTGGGCGGCGTAGGTTGCCGGTGAAGTCGCTCAGCCCCTGGTGCTCGCGGGCGTGCTCGAAGGGTAGGCGGGTCTGTACGGCCCAGGCGCGGTCCGGGTTGAAGCTCGACTGGGCGAGCTCGTGGCGGTCGCGGACGATCAGCATCGGGCCGCGGCGCAGCTGCTCGAAGGTTTCTTTGCTGTAGGTGCGCAGGCCCATGGCCGGGTCGCCGACCAGCACCTGGCCGTCGCGGATGCCCTTGATCACCACGAAGTGCAGGTAGCCGCCGGTATCGATGAGCACGATGCAGGGGATGCGTAGCTCGGCCACCTGCGCCAGGGGGGGGTTGAAGCCGTCGGCGCGGTAGCCCAGCTCGGCCAGGTAGCGCTGCATGTCGAGCATCGAGAAGCCCTCGGTGCGCACCAGCTCCTGGTCCGCCGCCGCGAACATGCCGGCGAAGACCTCGGGCTCGTCCTTTGCATGGTCGTAGTGGTAGCTGAGCAGGGTGGCCACCGCCGCCGAGCCGCAGCTGTAGTCCAGGGCCTGGCGGACCACGCCGCGGAAGCGCACCGACTGCAGGCTCTCCACCTGGACGTGGTGGCCGCCGCCGAGCTGCTGGATCGGCAGCCCCGCCGCGTGGGCCGGGGCCGGCGCGGCCAGGGCCAGGCAGGCCAGGGCGCCGAGGGTGGCCAGTGCCGTGGCGCGGCGGCTCATGGGGTGACCGTCACGTTGATGTTGGTGGCTTCCTGGATGATCACGTGGTGACCGGAGTTCTGGATGATCGTGGTCAGCCCGTGATTGTCGCGCAGGGCGCCGTCCTGAATGATGTTCATGCCGCTGGGGCTTGATTCCACGACGTTGCCGAGGACCGTGCCCTGTTCCGAGATGGTGCTGGCCTGGTAACGGAAGGTGTCCGCCATGCCGCGGTGCTCGTCCAGTGCCGCGGCGGCCACCGGCGTGCCGAGCAGTTGTTCGAAGGCGAGGGCGTCGGCTGCCGCGAGCCCAGGCAGGGCCGCCAGCGCTGCGCCGAGGGTGAGCGCCGGTGCCCAGACTTTGGTCCGCCCGCTACGCCGTTGTTTGATCTCGTTCATGAAGGATGCTCCCGATGCGGTGCGGCCCCGGGGGGCGG
>NZ_JAJNQP010000043.1:0-5964 GCF_022227985.1 Halorhodospira sp. M38 | reverse complement strand
AGTGTCGGTAAAGCGAAGGTCGACGAATTTGACGTCTTCGTCCTCGATCAGCTTGAGGACATCTTCTCCGGTACGCGCCATAAGCTCACAGCCTCTGCGTGGGAAACAATGGGGCGGGGCGTGCGCCCGGAGGGTGCATCAACCCCGCAGCCGCGCCTTATTGTGGGGCATTTCGCGCCCCGACGCACCTGTGGCGTGGTGCTACGGCCGGCATGGGCTTCACGCCCCACCGACCCGGATGCGGATCCGGTGCTCATCGCCGCTGGGCTCGGTGGCGATGACCTCATGACCGTGGACCCGGCACCAGGCCGGGATGTCCTCGAGGGCACCAGGGTCGGTGACCACCACCTCCAGCTCATCGCCGGCGACCAATCGTGCCACCTGGGCCTGGGTGCGGATCACCGGCAGCGGGCAAAGCAGATGGCGGCAGTCGAGCTCGTTATCCGTCGCCATGATCGCCTCCCACGTACCACGCGTCGGGAACATTCTCCGGCGCCATCGGAGGCACGGCGAGCGATTGCACGTTGCCCTCGGTATCCTCGAGTTCCAGATCGACTCGTTCGGCATTCCGCCCGGAAGAGTAACGAGCCACCAACCGTGCCGCCAGCTCCAGGTCGTGCTCGTCCCAGGTGCCGTCGATCAACGCCACCGGACCGCCGTGGCTGATCGTGCGCAGGTGCGGATAGCGGCGCTTGTAGCCCTGCAGAAAGCGGGTCTCACCGGCCTCACGGGCGATGATGAGCTTGAAGTGCTCGCGCGGGCGCAGATGACGCCCCACCTTGAGTAGCATGATGTCGTCCAGGTCGTACTCACGGGAACCGCGCGCCTGCCAAAGATCGGCCAGCTTGGCCGAGTAGCTGGCATCGGTCAGAAAACAGCAGCCGCCGGCGGGCTGCGCCCAGGCCTCGATGCCCAGGCTGCGCGCCAGCGCGAACTGGGGCTTGCGCGAGCGGCCATGCAGGTCGTGGAGGCGCTCACGATCCACCCAGCCCTCGCGCTCGGGCCGCGTCGGCTCCAGAAGCTTCGCCGAGAGCGGGCGCAGGAGCAGGTCCTCGACTTCGGCATCCCGGGTGATCACCGGCAGCTTGTCCCGGGTCTGGGACTTGGGCCGCTGGCCGATCACCTCGCCGGTGACGATGAAATCGAAGCCGTTGGCCTCGATCCACTCGCGGGCCTTGCGCACCATGAACACCTTGCAGTCCAGGCAAGGATTGAGATTAGCGCCGTAGCCGTAGCGGGGGTTGGTGAGGACCTCCTTGTACTCCTCGATGACATCGACGATGTGTAGCGGCATACCCAGCTGCTCGGCCACCCACAGGGCGTTGTTGCGCTTGGGCCGTTGCTGATCCTTGCTGCGAATGGCGTGGGTGTGGCCCTCGACGCAGAAGCCGGTGTAGAAATTGATCCCCTCCACGTGGACACCCTGGTCCTGGACCACGCGGGCGGCCAGCATGGAATCGAGACCCCCGGAGATGAGCGCGACGGCTTTCGGTTGCTCGGGCATGACACGCAACTGTATCGGAGTGGAGGGAGAATTCTACCAAAACGGCCGTTGAGCCCGTGCAAGTGCCCGGACCGGATCGCTATACTGCGCCGCTACTGCGCACTGAGCCGACGGGATCAACGGAGGCGAGCTTGGCCGAGCTACCGCGGGATTTTCAGGAACTCATCCTCAACCTGCAGCAGTACTGGGCCCGACAGGGCTGCGTGGTGCTGCAGCCACTGGATATGGAAGTGGGCGCGGGGACCTTCCACCCGGCGACCTTCCTGCGCGCCGTGGGCCCCGAGCCCTGGCACGCCGCCTACGTCCAGCCGTCACGCCGGCCTACGGACGGGCGCTACGGTGACAACCCCAACCGCCTGCAGCATTACTATCAGTTCCAGGTGGTTCTTAAGCCGTCGCCGGCGGATTTTCAGGAGCGCTACCTCGGCTCGCTGGAGCAGCTCGGCATCGACCCGCAGATCCACGACATCCGCTTCGTCGAGGACGACTGGGAGTCACCGACCCTCGGGGCCTGGGGCCTGGGCTGGGAGGTCTGGCTCAACGGCATGGAGATCACCCAGTTCACCTATTTCCAACAGGTGGGCGGACTCGACTGCCGGCCAGTGATGGGCGAGATCACCTACGGGCTCGAGCGCATCGCCATGTATCTGCAGAACGTGGAGAGCGTCTACGACCTGATTTGGACGCACACCGATGCGGGGCCGGTCACCTACGGCGACGTCTTCCTGCAGAACGAGCGCGAGCAGTCGGCATACAACTTCGAGCAGGCCCCCGTGGAGGCGCTGCTCGAGGCCTTTCGGCACCAGGAACAGGAGTGCCAACGCCTGGTCGAGGTAGGGCTGCCGCTGCCGGCCTACGAGCAGGTCCTGAAGGCCTCGCACACCTTCAACCTGCTCGACGCACGGGGCGCCATCTCGGTCACCGAGCGCCAGGGCTACATCCTGCGGGTGCGCAATCTGGCCCGCACCGTGGCGCAGGGCTACTACCAGTCGCGCGAGGAGCTTGGCTTTCCGCTGCTGCAGGATAAGGAGTCCACCCATGGCTGAACGCCGCCCCCTGCTCATCGAAATCGGTACCGAGGAACTGCCGCCGAAGGCCCTGCAGCGGCTGATGACCGCCTTCCGGGATGACCTCGCCGGCGCCCTGGAGGAGCAGCGCCTGCAGCCGCAGGGGGTGCAGGCGTTCGCCACCCCGCGGCGACTGGCGGTGCGCATTGAGGCCGTGGACACCCGCCAGGCCGACGAACGGATCGAGCGGCTCGGGCCCCGGCTTGACGCCGCCCAAGATGCCGATGGCAATCCCACCAAGGCTGCAGAGGGGTTTGCGCGCTCCTGCGGCGTCAGCGTCGAAGACCTGGAGAGCGTTGACACCGACAAGGGCCCACGGCTGGTCTGGCGCGGGGTCCAACCGGGCGAGGCCGCCGAGGCGATCATCCCCGGGCTGGTGGAGACCGCGCTCGGAAGACTGCCGATTCCCAAGCGCATGCGCTGGGGCAGCGGCGAGGTCGAGTTCGTACGGCCCATCCACTGGACGGTGGCGCTGCTCGGCGAGGCGGTGATCCCCGGTAGCATTCTCGGCATTCCCACCGGGCGGACCACATATGGCCACCGCTTCCACGGCCGGGGTCGCAGCGGGATCGACCTCCCCGAGCCCGGCGTCTACGAGCAATTGCTCGAGGAGCAAGGACGGGTCGTGGCGGACTTCGCCGATCGTCGGCGTCGCGTCGAGGCGGGTGTGCGCCAGGAGGCCGAGCGTGCCGGCGGCACACCGGTGGGTGACGAGGCGCTACTCGACGAGGTGACGGGCCTTGTGGAGTGGCCGGTGGCACTCTCCGGCGACTTCGACCAACGCTTCTTGGCGATGCCCGAAGAGGCCCTCATCTCCAGCATGCAGGGACACCAACGCTGCTTCCCGGTGCGCGGTGCCGAGGGCCGACTGCTGGCAAGCTTCATCACGGTGGCCAACATCGACAGCCGCGACCCGCAGCAGGTCCGCCACGGCAATGAACGGGTGATCCGGCCCCGCCTGGCGGACGCCGAGTTCTTCTGGCGGCAGGACCGGCGCCTGCCCCTGGGCGAGCGGCTCGAGCAGCTGCAGCACGTAGTCTTCCACCGCCGCCTGGGCGATCTGCGCGCACGCAGCGAGCGAATCAGCCGTCTGGCGGAGCGGGTCACCGGGCAGATCGGTGCGGATGCCGATGCGGCAGGCCGCGCCGGGCTGCTGGCCAAGTGCGATCTCGTCACCGAGATGGTCGACGAGTTCCCTGAGCTGCAGGGGATCATGGGTGGCCACTACGCGCGGGCCGACGGCGAGGGCGAGGCCGTGGCGGCGGCCATCGGCGCCCACTATCGGCCGGCCTTTGCCGGTGATGCCCTGCCTCACACGCCGGAGGGGCAGGCTGTCAGCATCGCCGACCGCATCGATACCCTAGTCGGCATCTTCGCCGCCGACGGCCCGCCCTCGGCGGACAAAGACCCCTTCGGCTTGCGCCGGGCGGCCATCGGCCTGCTCCGCTGCCTGATCGAGGGCGGCCATGACCTCTCGCTGCGCGAGCTACTGGACACCGCCGCCGGGATGATCGCCGACGAGTGCGGGGTGGCGACCGACGGCATCGCCGAACAGGTCGCTGGCTTCTGTCACGAGCGGCTCCGGGGCTACTACGCCGAGCGGGGCTACGCCGCCGAGGTGTTCGAGGCGGTGGCCGCCGTCGAACCGGCTTCGCCTCTGGATTTCCACCGCCGCCTGGCGGCCTGTTCGGCGTTCCGCGAGCGCGCCGAAGCACAGACCCTGGGCGAGGCGAACAAGCGCATCGGCAATATCCTGCGCCGTGCCGGACTCGATCCTCAAACGCGGCCGGAGGCCGTGGCCGCCGGCGATGAGCCGGCCGAACAGGCACTGGCCGAGGCCCTGCGGGGGGCGTGGGCGGAGGCTCAGCCATGCATCGAAGCGGCCGATTACGGCGCAGCGCTCACCGCTCTGGCAGGCCTGCACGAGCCCGTCGACCGATTCTTCACTGATGTCATGGTGATGGCCGACGACGAAGCGGTGCGCCAGCGCCGGCTGGAGCTCCTCGGGGCCGTCCGGCACGCCTTCCGCGCGGTGGCCGACCTCTCCCACCTGCCGGGCTGAAGCCGCCGTTATGCCGTGGCTCATCCTGGATCGGGACGGTGTCATCAATCGCGACTCCGAGGCCTTCATCCGGACCCCGCAGGAGTGGGTACCGATCCCCGGCAGCATCGAGGCCATGGCCCGGCTCAGCCGGGCCGGCTGGCGGGTGGCCATCGCTACGAACCAGTCCGGTCTGGCCCGGGGACTGTTCGACGCAGCGACCCTGGAAGCCATCCACGCTAAGCTCGAGCAGGCCGTCTCTGCAGCCGGCGGCTGTATCGACGCGCTGGCGTACTGCCCGCACGGTCCTGGGGACGGGTGTACCTGTCGCAAGCCGGCCCCCGGACTGTACCGCGAACTGGCCGAACGGCTGGAGGAGCGGCTCGAGGGCGTACCCGTGATCGGCGACTCGGCGCGAGACCTGGAGGCCGCCGCCGCGGTCGGCGCACGACCGATCTTGGTACGCACCGGCAAGGGCGAGGAAACGTTGGCGCGGGGCGGGCTGCCGCCGGGGACGGAGATCCACGCCGACCTGGCCGCAGCGGCGGCGCGTCTGCTCGAGGAGGAGGAGGAACCATGACAATCAAGGGCGGCACTCCACGCGAGTGGCTGGGCAGCAGCCTACACCTGGCCTTGATGGCTGTCACCGCCCCGATCTGGACCGTGCTGGGGCTGCTTACGTATCCCCTCGGCTACCGGTCGCGCTACCGCTTTCTTAGCGCCTGGGGGCTGGTGGTCATCGAGTCGGCGCGCTGGTTGTGCAGCCTCGATTATCGGGTGCAGGGACTGGAGAACCGCCCCGAGGGAGCCGCGGTGGTCATGGCCAAGCACCAATCGGCGTGGGAGACGCTAGCCCTACTGAAGTGGTTCTCGCCGCAGACGTGGGTGCTCAAGGAGTCATTGCTGCGCATCCCATTCTTCGGCTGGGGACTGCGGCTGCTTGAGCCGATCGCCATCGACCGCCAAGCCCGCGGCACCGCACGGCAACAGGTGATCGAACAGGGCACGGATCGGCTGCGGCGCGGGCGCTGGGTCATTATCTTCCCGGAAGGAACCCGGATCCCGCCAGGGCAGAAGGGCCGCTACCGCAGTGGCGGTGCCGAGCTGGCCATCCGGGCCGGGGTCCCGGTGGTGCCGGTGGCGCACAATGCCGGCTCGTTCTGGGGCCGTAATAGCCCGCTGCGGCGCAGCGGGCGGATCGAGGTTGTCATCGGTCCCCCTGTGGCCACCCAGGGCCGCAGCGCCGAGGAAATCACCGCGGAGGTCGAGGCCTGGATCGAGCGGCAGATGGTGGAGCTGGAGGGCCGGCCCCCGGACGGATAACCGCGCCGGGGGCGGCAACGCCCCGGCGG
>NZ_JAJNQP010000042.1:0-6191 GCF_022227985.1 Halorhodospira sp. M38 | reverse complement strand
TTGGCACGGCTGACAACGCCGGTACATTAAGAGCTGCTAATACTCGCCCCATGGTGTACTGGCTTCCACGTCGATAGGGTTCTGGTCAGCCGACAGTCGCGAGTGGCGCTGGCAATCTTCTTCCGTGCCTAGGCATAGGTAATCCAGCTCAATGGAGTCCCCTTCCCATGCAATGGTGAACCTGGCGCTAGGGTGGTTGATTTGCTCTTTGGTAACCCCTGTCATCTCGACGGCGTAGTCGTACCCAAGCTCTTTCAGATCTGCTGTGCGTGCGTGTGAAGAGACGAACATTCTTTCTCGGTTTGCGTCTTCGCTGTCTTTTTCGTTTTTTTTGACCTTGCCCAATTGTCGCAAACCGAAATCTTTGACGACTCCCTCGGAGCGGGCGCTGAGACTCAAAAAGAGGTACCAACTCTGGCCGGCAGGGAAGTCCTCCTTAATTAAGCTATCAACCGGTTTGTTGCGATTGAAAGAATCTCGTCCGGAGCCGCTGCTTAACCAAAGGCGGGGGGGGGCGAGATCGGTATTAAAGTCCCGCGGGTTGCCAGCGGAAAGGTTGGTCCAATAGTTGTCGCCGAGGAGGGATCCAGCCGGGGCATGCCCTCTGTTGTCGAGTAGTGCATCCGTGAACACCACCTCCACCATTCTTTGGGCGCGAGCGTTTTCCTTGTCGCCTTCCGGAGTCCAGCCGGTAATGGTGACGAGGCAATTTTCGTCGGGAGAGAGCCCAGCTGATACGGAGAAGTTTCCACCTTCGTCTCCCTCGAATGCGGGCGTATGTTCAGAGGTCCAGTCGTCGAGCGTTCCGCACATCTGCTCGACGTCCGAGAGGTCCGGGTTGTCGCGCAAGAAACCACTGGTTCGTTCCAAACCGCTCTCGGCCGCGTACAGGGCGCGAACACCATCCCGTTGTGTGTCGCTGGTGACAATGTCGGTAAGGAGGGCGGTGGTCAGTGCCGCGACCCCGGCACCGACGAGGACGAGGAGGAAGATGAGCGACACGAGGAAAGCCCCGTGCTGCCGCGGGTGCCCGGTGAAGCGAGTGCCGTGATTGTCCATGTCGGGCCCTGCCTTGTTGCTACTGGCGGGGGAATACAGAGGCGCTGATTGACGTTTCGCCGCCGCGCCTACCGTCGTTGAGTTCCATGCGCCACACATATCCTCGGTCGTGCTCGTTCTCGAGGGGATCTTCATTCAGTGTTAGGTCGACAGAGGCAAAGTCGCAGGAGCCGCCATCATCGAGTTTCGCCAAGGGGACTCCATTGCGCCGCAAGTACCCATCGGCCGTGCGGTACTCGTAAATGACCTCGCGGGTCGCGCCGTTAAGGATCTTCTTGGTGAACACCAAACGGCACTCGCCAGCGGCGAGATCGTCGGCCTGGTGGGGCTTCTCGGTAGCCATTCGCATGTCCCGAACCCAGCGTTCCGTCGCCAAGGTCAGCTGTCGGGAGATATCGGCCTCTCGTTGCGCGTCGGTCCAGACGCCGAGCGCTCCGCTGAAGATCCCAGCCAGCACGCCGGAGAGGATGCCCGCAAGGATCAGCACCAAGACAAGCTCTAACAGCGTGAAGCCGCGCTGGTCACGTTTCCGGGGAGGCACAGTAGGCGCTACGTCCACTTCCCGTTCCTCTTTCATGGCCGTTGCTCGAAGTCCACGACCGTCATCCGGAGGGGCTCAGTGCCCCAGCGCGATGTCACCGGTTCCACCTCGAAGACGTAGAAGTTGTCTTTAGGTCCCTCCAGCACTTCAAGGCGCACCTTTTCTTTCAAGCCATCGGCCAACTTAATACGATTGGCCAGCTCGTCCGAGCTGAGCCCGACGAGAGCCTCCCGCGGGTCATCAGAGAACAGGTCACCATAGCGCTTTGCCGCGAGCATATGCTCCATGGCCGTCTGCATGAGCTGGGTATTCTGGGCGTAATCACGATCAAGGCCGATCTGCGGCAGCAGCGCGCGCCACCAGTTGGCAAGAGCCGTTACGACGATGCCCAGAATGACGAGCGTGACGATCAGCTCGAGGAGGGTGAATCCTCGGGTTCGAGTCGGCGGACCGGTGCGTCTTAGGACTCGCATGGGCGAGTCTCCACATAGCCAGTTTCCACGTAAATACAAAGGCGGCGCTCATCGCCGTTGCGTCGGAGGCTAAGAGTCACCGACTCCCCACCGCGTACCACACGTCCGTAAGCGGATTCGAAGCACAAGGGCTCGCCCCCGAGGTCGAGTGAGACACCGTCGAGCGGGCGGGCGGTTGAGCCGTCCGCCCAGGAGCTCGAGGTACCGTCGATTTCCAGGTGGTAGGCGTCGTCTTCCGAGGGCATCAAGCAGGCGCGTGCGCCGCGGTTCATGGCCTGGGCCTGGGCGTAGCGAAGATCCGCTGCCAGGCGGTCCTTCTGCCCCAGCCCGACGCCCTGTGGCCAGGCCCCGACCGCCACTGAGGCCAGGATGCTAAGAATGACCAGAACGGTGACCAACTCAATCAGGGTCATCCCCTGGCAGTTGCCTGGGACCATGCGGAGGGGGTGCGGTAATCGCCGCCATCCAGACGCTGTACGATCCTGTCCGCTCATGTGTTGTGCCCGTCCCTACCCTAGAAGCGGCGTTCTCCTGAGTCCCAGCCAGAGGCCGCTCAATCTCGATCAATCTTCAGCATAGCATAAGCAATGGAGAAAAACTCATGGGAATTTTATTCCGTCAAAGCTGACTCGTAGGTGTTGAGCATCCAAGTCCGCGTCGACCTCTGGGTTCCAGCTGCGTAGATGCTTGTTGGAAGAAGGCGCGATCAAGAAACGAAAGGCTTACGATACTCCTGAAAGCAATAAAGAACCGCAGCAAGCAGCAATGTCGCCGCAATGAGTTCAATGGACTCTTCTACGAGGCCATCCATGAACTCAAAAGAAGAGATGGCGGTGCAGGTGTAGACCTCATCACTCCACGGGAGAGAGATGGTGCGACCTTCAATGAGGCGTTCCTGGATCCATGAACCAACAACCCTGTACCAGTCACCGACGTTCCGTGTGGCGGATGCAAAGGCGATCAGACCGTAGACAGGGTAGCCGATTAGAAAAAGCCGTCTGGCTAGCTGTGGCAGTTTCCCTGAGCGTAGAAGAAGGAATAGGGCTAAGACCATCCCGCTGGCCAGAAACGCGTAGTAGCTAAGCTCTACAGTCGCTTGGAGTACCGGTGTGGTGTTGTCGATAGCTAGCAGGTCACCGGCGACATAGTGACGGGTATTGTGGGCGTCTTCGAGGTATAAAAGAAGGAAGCCTGCGGCTAGAGCCCACCAGCCTGCTGTGGGTTGGTGGCTTTTGGCTTGGTAGGCGAGGCAACCAGCGCTGAAGACGAAGCCTAGAGCGAGGTAAGCATGTTGTAGGATCTCGATCGGTCCGGCTTCTGTGAAAAAATAAAATGTTGTAAATTTATCGAAGTGGCTAACAAGGTTGATATTATGACAGAAGTCGGATACGAACGCTCCAGCGTAACCAATGATTAAAAAGAAAGTGGTGAACCAGAAGAGGATCTGAGGCTTGTAATAGGTCATGCGACTATTGGAAGTCAGTGATATTGCGGGTCACCTACAGGTGGCCCGCAATATCATAATCCACTCAGAGAAGGTAGGTTTTTTTACTAATCCGATTCTTCTTCAACAACGACGCATCGGGCATCGCCGCTGCCTAGAGCATTCTGAGGAATACGAAACTCCGCAACGATGTCGCCAGTATCAACGGTGTTGTCGCCATCATCGTGTTCCCTGATATTGTAGTTTTCTAAGTCGGGCATGCTAATCGTAGCAATCCCCAGATCGTCGTCTCCGTCGTACCAGTTGTTGGGATTAAGAGTTTCACCCGCGTTATCCTCAAAACCGCCACAAGTCAACACGGCGTTCCAATTTATACCACTACGCGTGCGGACACCGACGTCTACTTCAGACAATGCACTATTAATGGAGCTGATGGCTGAGGTGACCTCAGCTCGCTCCTGAACACCCAGAAACTGCGGCACCGCAATCGCGGCGAGAACACCAAGCACTGCCAAGACGATAACCAGCTCAATCAACGTGAAACCTTCTTCACGTTGACGGCGGCGACGGGGCTCGGTGCTCAGGCGGTGGACGTACTGCTTGGCCAGATCGACGAGGCTGACCGTGCGGGAGTGGCTGGATCGCTCCATGCTTTCCTCCATCGGGCTACTCTCCTGCTTTGGTTCGGCCGCGTGCGGCCGGTCGGTTACTGCATAGCGCCCGTGGGGGAGGCGGGCACGAGACTACAGTAAACCTATTGTAAACGTGGGAACCGACGGTGTGAAGCGAGGCAAGCGCGCGATAACGCCCCGGAGCGTGTCAAACCGTCGCGGTAAGAGATGCCGGGTGGCTATCCGCCGGGGTGCGCAGTGGTCTATGCTGGACTGGTCGTGGGTCGGTCGGCTCGCGGCGCCCATGAAGGCTACGGAGAAGGCCGCCCATGGTACGGATTGACCGCTGGCTGGCGCTCGCCCTGACGCGCTGGCAACACCCCGCGGGGCTGCGGCGTTGGCTGGCGGTTGCGGGGATCGCTGGGCTCATCGCCGCGGCGACGTTCCTGGTCTGGGAGACCGGCGGTATCCGGTACGCGTTCTCCCATGTCATGTACCTGCCCGTGCTGCTCGGCGCCGCCCTCTTCGGTGCCGCCGGCGGCGTGGCCGCGGGGCTGGCCGGCGGGCTCGCTCTGGGGCCGGGGATGCCCATCGATACCGCCACCGGCGAGATGCAGGAGCCGGTCAACTGGATCTACCGGACTGCCTTTTTTGTCTTTGTCGGCGGTGTGGTGGGCATGCTCGGTCAGGCGGTGGCCCGCCTGCTCGGCGAGGACCCGGTCAGCGGGGCGCCGAGCCAGCAGCCGCTGCGCCAGGCGCTGGAGCGGACTCTGGAGTCGCCGGTATCCGGACACGCCCCGCGGCGCCTCTCGGTGCTGGTGGCCATCTTCGACAACTACACCGAGCTGGTGAACACCTTCGGCCCGGAGGTGGGCGTGCGGCTGATTGGTGGCGTGGTGCAGCGGCTCCAGGCTTCGTGCCAGGGCGATGCCGGAGTCTACCACCTCCACGGGGAGCGGTTCGCGGTGGTCGTCGACGGGGAGCGGCTGGATGATGTCCGCGCGCGCATCCGCGCGCACTCTATGGAGCCCCTGGTCGCCGATGGGGTGCCGCTCTACGTGAACCTGACCTTCGGGCGGGCGGACCATCCGGAGCACGGCACCAGCGCCGAGGAGCTGATCCAGCGCGCGACCATCGCCGCCGATCTGGCCAGCCGGCGGGGCGAGCGCGAGCGCGTTTACGATGCCGGCAGTGATCAGACCAGCCGCGAGAACCTGGTCCTGCTCAGCGGCTTCCGGCGGGCCGTATCTCACGGGGAGCTCTGCCTCTACCACCAGCCCAAATGGCACCTGGAGCGGGAAAGGGTGGTGGGTACCGAGGCGCTGCTGCGCTGGCAGCATCCGGAGCACGGCCTGTTGACCCCGGTGCGTTTCATCCCGCAGCTGGAGAGCAGCCACCTGATCCACGAGCTGACGCCCTGGGTGGTCTCCGCCGCGCTGCGGGATCTGGCCGAGCTCCAGCGCGACGGTCGCGCCTGGCACGTGGCGCTGAACCTCTCCGCGCGCAACCTCAACGACGACGGACTGATCGGCGATCTGGAGCGGGCCCTCGCGGAGACCGGCACCTCGCCGGAGCAGCTGGAGGTGGAGGTCACCGAGTCGGCGGTGCTCGCCGACCCGGAGCAGGCCCGCCGGGTGCTCGGGCGGCTGCGGGACTGGGGGATGGGGGTGGCCATCGACGATTTCGGCGCCGGGCAGACATCGCTGGGTTACCTGCGCCGTCTGCCGGCGACCAGCCTCAAGATCGACCGTGTCTTGATCCAGCAGCTGGCGGGAGCGTCGGCCGACTGCCGGATCGTGGAGTCGGTGGCCGGACTGGGGCGTCGGCTGGGGATGGAGGTGGTTGCCGAGGGCGTGGAGGATCGCGCCACCCTGGCCATGGCGCGCAGCGCCGGGTGCGATATTGTTCAGGGGTACGGGATCTGCCCACCGCAGCCCATGGAGACCATCCGCGAGGCCTTTGCGCGGGAGCGCTCCGGCCAGGCGCAGGACTTTGCAGTGGGGTCATCGCCAGAGGCCTAACGCGCGGCGGGACCCCGCCGAAGGAAAGCCGTAAAAAAACTG
>NZ_JAJNQP010000041.1:0-6848 GCF_022227985.1 Halorhodospira sp. M38 | reverse complement strand
ACCAGCGCCCTAGCCGCCCCAAATCAGGCAGTTACAAACACCCCTCTGCAAGTCAGCGGGTTACTCGAGCTTCGGGGATCGCCTGTGCACAGGTGCGCGCTGAGGATCCCCCACAGCGCGCCCTCCCCTAGCCGATCCGCTCCAGGAGCTCGAAATACAGCCCAATGCCAACCACGGCGAGAATGATCGCGAGTGACCCTTCCATAAGCCTGCCGACCTCCATGGGTTAGCCCCGACAACGACGTCCTCAGGGTATACGAGCGTGCAGAAGGCTTGCATCCGCATCCGGTTCGCTACCGACGACACGATCTGTCGCCCCCTCCCGGCACTCTGTTGCGCGTTCATCAAGGAGGACGTGCCATGGCGTGCCCATCGCCCACCCAGGGGGCAGAGCCCGAGCCGCGGGTCGTGCAGCCGGAGCCCGATCGCAACGGCGGAGTTCGGCTGACCGATCTCGGTGGCCGCTGCGTTCGCATCGAGGTGGCCTCTTTGCACGCGCTCGACCTGCTCGATGCCCCGCGGCTCGAGCACCTCGATCTGACCGGCTGCCGGCCCGGACTCTTCCTCGCACTGGCGCGCTGCCCCCACCTGCAGCGCATCGACCTGCCGCCCGGCGAGCGCGGGGCGATCATCCACTGGGACCGGCATGGCTCAGTGGAGACCGAGGCGGTGATCCATGGGCCGGTGGAGCACCTGGATCTGTGCGGCCGCGGCTACGCCTTTGGTCTGCCCGGCGGCCGTGCCGGGACGCGCAGCTGGCAAGGAGCGCGGATCGGCACATCGCCTGCTGAGTGGCCGGTGGCCACTGAGCAGGCCCTGGTCTGGCTCGGCACCGGCGGCACCCCGGTGACCCTGACGATCCCGCCGACGGCGCGCAGCATCGCGATCCACGGTGCCGGGGTCGAGGCCCTCGAAGCGGACGCGAGCGCCGCTGTCGAGGCGGTGGACCTGCAGCAGGTGCCGGATCTGCGTCGGGTCACACTGGCGCCGCCGGTCCATGCATTGACCGTGCAGCGTGCCGAGCGCCTCGAGCAGGTCCAGGCCAACGGCGAGGCGCTGCAGCTCAAGCACTGCGGGGATCTCATCGCCGGCGTCCATCTGGACGGCGCCTGGTCCCATGCGCTGCTCGCGGATACCACCATCCGTGACGACACCGCCCCGGCCCTGGAGCGGGTCGAGGTCCGCGGCGGGGAGCGGCCCCGTGAGCGGGGCCAGCCCTCGCGGGTACACCCGTGGCTGCCGGCGAACCGGCGCGCCCCGCTGCTCGCCAGCGAGGTCCCGCTGCTGCTCGAGGCCGCGCAGGCCGGCGAGCAACGCGCTGGCACCGCACTGATCCGCTGGGCCGAGTCCGTGCCGCGGCGCAATGCGCTCTTCGCCCTGCAGACCCTCTACAGCCTCCTGGAGCGCCCGGAGCCGCCGCTCGGGCGCATCTGGCAGGCGCGTACGACCCTGGCCCGGCGCTTTAGCAGCCGCCGCGGACCGCGCCTGGAGTGGGGCTGGAACCTGCCCGAGGATCTCATCGAGGAGACCCTGCGCATGGACTTCCTCCTCTTCGCCCGCTGCCGCGGGCAGGTGGCCGCCACCATGCGCCTGGATGTGTACCTGCGTAATGCTCCCCGCTCGCGGGAGCTTCGACTGCTTGCCTGCATCGCCGCCGACCGCTGTATCCCGACCGATGAACGCCACCTCGCCGCGGCGCTGCTGCGCGAGGCCCTCGCCGTGACCGCCCGCGGGTTCGCCGGCCCCCACCGCGGACGCGGCCGCCAGGGGCCGCCGAGCGAGCTCGGCCCCCTCGTGCGCTGGATCATCGAACAGGCCGACCGCCCCATGGCCGATGACCTGATCCGCTGGCTCGAGCGCGTGGTCACGGTTGAAAAGCGCGTGCGCTATCTCGGCGAGCTCGCCGCCCACGGCCACGCCCCGAGCCGGGCCGCTGCGCTGGCCATCGGCCTGCAGCCCCCGCCCTCGAACTGGCGCTGGCGCCGGGACACCGGTCAGGCGCTGCGGCAGCAGGCGATGGCCGCCGCCCTGAGCCCGCCGCGCAGCAACCGGCTCGCTGAATCCCAGGCCCAAGAGGAGACCCGCCCATGAGCACCACCGCCGTCTCGCTCAAGGAGGCGCACGCCATCCTGCACCACCAGGCCTCGGCGCTGCTCGCCGATCCAGGCCTGGCTCACCAGCTGCCGCCGGCCCTGCTCTGGGGGCCGCCGGGGGTGGGCAAGAGCAGCGTGGTCCGCAACGTCTGTGACGAGCTCGGCATCGCCTTGATCGACGTCCGCCTCTCGCAGCGCGAGCCCGTGGACCTGCGCGGGCTGCCCGTCCCCCGGGAGGACCGGGTGGACTGGCTGCTCTCCAGTGAATGGCCGCGGGATCCGGACAGTGCCGGGATCCTGCTCTTCGATGAGATCACCGCCGTGGATCGTAGCCTGCAGGTGGCCGCCTATGAGCTGCTGCTCGACCGCCGCCTCGGCGATCTCTACCGCGTCCCGGATCGCTGGTATCTGTGCGCCGCCGGTAACCGTGAGGAGGACGGCGCCGCCGCACTGGGGCTATCGAGTGCCCTGGCCAACCGCTTCTGCCACCTGGAGGTCACTGCCGAGCTTGAGCCGTGGCTGCACTGGGCACAGGCGCAGGGGCTGCACCCGGACGTCCTCGGGTTTCTGCGCTACCGCCCGGACTGCTTCCTGCAGCTCGAGGGGGATCTGCAGCGTGGCTGGCCGAGCCCGCGCAGCTGGGAGCGCGTCGCGCACCAGCTCACCCTCGCCGAGCAGACCGGCCTGGGCGAAGGGCCCCTGCAGCGGATCGTCGAGGGGCTGGTCGGCGCCGGCGCGGCCGCGGAGCTTGCCGCCTTTCGCAGCTGGTCCGGCGCCCTGGTCGATGCCGAGGCGATCCTGCGCGGCGAATCACGGGCGGTGATCCCGGAGCGGGCGGATCAGTGCTACGCGCTTTGCGCGGCACTGGTCTACCACCTCTGGCGCGGCCCGGAGAACGAGCGGGCCCAACGCCTCGACCGCTTCCTGGAGGTCACCCTGGCGCTGAGTTCGGATTTCGCCACCATGGCGCTGATCGATGCCGTCGGCGGCGCCGAGGGGGTGACCGGCAAGCGCGGGCAGCGGATCTTCGCCCATCCCCGCTTTGCCGACTGGGCGGCGACCCACGGCAGCGCGCTGAGCCGCTATCTGCCGGGCGCCGGCTCGAAGGCGGTGCCGGCATGACGCCGCGGGCGCCGAACCCCGAAGAGCTTGAGCGCAAGCGCCGCGCTGGAGCGCTGATGCGCGCCGACCGGCAGGGCGTGCTGGTGAGCTCGCCGTTTCTCGGCGTCCTCGCCATGCGCCTGGAGCTGGTGCCGGTCATCGACAGCCGGGTGCCCACGGCCGTGACCGACGGTCACGCCGTCTATGCCCACGCCGACTTCTGGCTGGAGCTTGGCGAGGCGCAGCGGCTTTTCGTCCTCGGCCACGAGATCTGGCACTGCGCCCTGCAGCACTTCGCCCGGCGCCTTGGGCGAGAGCCGCGGCGCTGGAACCTGGCGGTGGATCATGAGGTCAACGACCTGCTGGTGCGGGAGGGCTTTGAACCCCTGGCGGGGGCCGTCCACTTCGAACGGCTGCGCGGGGAGAATGCGGAGAACGTCTACGAGCGATTGGGCGAGATGGGCGGACTGCCGGAGCGGGATCCGCGGCATGCCGATCTACACGAACTCCCCGGTCCCGACCCAAGCACCTCGATACAGGATCCGGACTACGCCCCACGCCAGGACCCGGAAATCTGGCGGAGCTGGGCAACCCGGGTCCGGGCGGCGGCGCAGCAGGCCCGCGCCGCCGGGACGCTGCCCGGGTGGTTGGAGGCGCGGATCGAGGCGGCGGGACCCCCGAGCGTGCCCTGGCAGCGCTACCTGCAGCGCTTCATCCAGCAGGTCCGCGGCGGCGGCACCCGCTGGCTGCCGCCCTCGCGCCGTCACTGGGGCCGTGGGCTCTATCTGCCGAGCCGACGCACCGAGCGCCTGGATCTCGCCGTAGCGGTGGATACCAGCGGCAGCACCGTCGAGCACTGGCCGCAATTCCGGGCCGAACTCGGCGGCATCCTGCGCACCTGCGACGACTACCGCCTGCGCCTGCTCCAGCTCGACACGCGGGTCACCGAAGACCACATCTACACCCCCAGCCAACCACTGCCAGCGGCGCTGCCGATCCACGGTGCCGGCGGCACCGACCTGCGTGCGCCCTTCGAGCACCTCCAGAACGCACCGCCCACGGCGCTCGTGGTGATGACCGACGGCTTCGGGCCGACACCGCAGATGCCTCCGGCCTATCCGGTCCTCTGGGCGCTGACCCCGGGGGCGAGCCGGAAGCCGGGGTGGGGGCAGACCACGACGATGCGGGCCCCCGGCCACAGCTGAAGGCCTCTATTCGTAGCGAGCGTGCGCAGGCACCACCTCCGCAACCTCGAGTACAGGCGGGCGCCAAACAAACAGTGGCACCAGAGGGTGGGTGTAGCCTTCTAGGCCAAGCCGAGCATTGGCAAGTCCTGCTCATGCGCATACCGAGAACGCTCCGAAACAAGGCCACCCCACCCTCGCGGTCAGCGCTCGCGTCGGCAGCCCACGTTCAAACGCACAGGGGTGCGGACGGGAACAAGAAAATGACGAGCGAGCGGCGGGGGCAAAGGCGGGTGAGTCAAGGTTGTTACGGACACTTACGGTCACGAACGTCCGCCCTGGCAACGCCCCAAGGGGGAAGGGCTCGCGGCACCGAGTACCCACGGTCAGCACCGGGGCGGCCCGAGTGAGCGCAGCGAACGACGGGCACGTTTCCACCATCCCCAAGGCGGAACCGCCATCCCTCGGACAGAGCCAATCGGCCCAGGGGCAACACGCACAAGCGGGTCGCCCCTGACGCCGTGCAAGGGGCGGTGCCCGTGTCACATGGCATCGAGCGCGAGTGGACGCAGTGGGCGCGTTCTCCGAGGCGTCAGCCGAGGAGACCGCGCCCTTCACCCAACGCCCAATCAGAGCATCCCGGCCACCTCAGGACGACCGTTGTCAGCACCGTGCGCACGATCGAGCACCGTCAGCAGCACGCCCCGCAGTGGCCGGGGCGTCCGAGTGGCGAACGAGGACAACGCGGCCAGCACGTGTTCACTTGACGTCCTCACCGCCCTAAAGGACGGTGATTCCCAGCCCGGCCCTGGCGCTTACGCCCGGGCCGGCTGATGGGTTCCTGCTTCGCCGCCAACAGCCACTATCGGTGGTCTTACATCGGCTCCACAGGCGTTTAGCCTCTCCCTCCGTCCGAGGGCGAGGATGTTGCGTGCCGCGTTTGTATCGCGGTCGTGTGTTGCGCCACAGCCAGTGCACGTCCAGGTGCGAATGGCCAGCGCCTTGGCCCCATCGTTGCGGCCACACACCGAGCACACCTGGCTCGTGGGCTGGTAGCGGCCCACCACGATGACGGTGCGCCCCCAGCGGCGGGCCTTTTCTTCGAGCAGCCGCCGGAACTGCCCCCAGGCCGCATCATGCACCGACTTCGCCAGCCGGGTGCGGGCAAGACCCCGCACCGCCAGGTCCTCGACGTAGATCGCTTGGTTCTCGCGCACGAGTCGAGTCGTTTGCTGGTGCAGCCAGTCGGCGCGGGTGTCCGCGACCTTAGCGTGGCACCGGGCAAGGCGCTTTCGCGCCTTGGCCCGGTTGTTGGACCCGCGCCGTTTCCGCGAGACAGCCTTTTGCGCCTTGCGCAACCGCCGCTCAGCGCGGCGCAGGCAGCGCGGGTTGGTCATCGTATTGCCGTGCTGATCCACGGCGAAGTGGTTGAGGCCGAGGTCGAGCGCGGTCTCACGCTCGGTGCCATCGGCGTTCACTGCCGGCGGCGCCGTCTCATCACCGGCTTCAACCACGAAGCTCGCGAAGTACCGCCCCGCCGCATCGCGGATCACCGTTACCGACGACGGCGCCGCCGGCAACGCCCGCGACCATGCAACGGCCACATCTCCGATCCGAGCAAGTCGCAGTTTCCCGTTGGCGCGGATGCTGAACCCGCCGGTGTGCAGCCGGATCGCCTGCCGGTTGTCCTTCCGGGACTTGAACCGGGGATGGCCGACAAATTGCCGTCCTTGTGCCTTCACGGCCTCGAAGAAGCGGCTGTAGGCGGCATCACAATCCCGCACCGCCTGCTGAAGCACGATGTTGGAGACATCGGCGAGAAAGGCGCGCTCGGGGGTGCGCTTGGCTTCGGTGATGAGCCGGCGCTGGAGGGCCGTGCTCGACGGGTACTTGCTTGCGCCGTGATAGGCATCCCGGCGAGCCGCCACCGCATCGTTGTAAACCACTCGCGCACACCCGAACGCCCGGGCGAGAGCCTGGCGCTGCGGGCGGTTCGGATACAGCCGATAGCGGTAGCGAAGGTGCATAAGTCTATGCTACCATTTGGTCTATGAGCTATCAAGCAGATTACCGCCGGGGTCGACACTGCGTTTTCAATCTCCATGTCCACTTGGTCTTTGTGACGAAGTGCCGGCGCGGCGTCCTCAGCCACGAGCACATCCGCTTCCTGGCTGGTGTGTTCGCCGATGTGTGCGCACGCTTCGAGGCGCACCTAGTGAAGTGTGATGGGGAGGACGACCATGTGCATCTGCTTGTGACCTACCCTCCGAAGATCGCAGTCTCGACGCTAGTGAACAGCCTCAAGGGCGCATCGGCGCGACAGCTTCGCAATCGCTACACGGTGCGTACCCACCGCAACCACCTCTGGTCGCCGTCGTACTTTGCCGCCTCTTGCGGTGGTGCGACGCTCGATGTGATTCGCGAGTACGTCGAGAATCAGCGCACCCCACAGTAAGGGCTGGCTCACCGT
>NZ_JAJNQP010000040.1:0-7360 GCF_022227985.1 Halorhodospira sp. M38 | reverse complement strand
CCTGGCATCTCGAGCCTTTCCGGCTGCGGCCCTTGCAATTGCGGATGAACGCCTCCCGTGCCGCCTCCCGCTGCTCGCGGTCGTTGATCCACTGCGCACCGTCGCGCTGGTAGACCCGCTGCGTGATGAACGCCTCATAGCCGTAGAGCGCGGCCCGTAGGTAGTCCTGTCGCGCGAGCGCGTTGCGGGCGTGCTCGGCCTGGCGCAGGTACAGGCGCTGTCCCTCGACCCAGGCGGTCTGCGCCTCGAGCAGGGGCTGGAAGAGCCCGCCGGGACCGGGGAGATCGGTCTCTCTCAGCGCCTGCCGTACCCGGCGATAGCGGCTTCGCGCGTGCTGGCCCTGGTGGACGGTCTCGAGGAAGCTCCCCTGGGCGAGGTCCTCGGCGATCTGCGGGGCATCGGCCTGGAGCAGGCTCGCCACGGCCGAGAGATCACCGGTGGTCCGGCCACGCTGGATCGCCTCCATCCAGTCGGCGAGGGCGAGGATGCCGGCGATGTCGTGCATCTCGGCCTCTTGGCCGCCGGAGGCGAGCTGGGCGTACCAGAGCCCGTCGACCTCGAGATCGGGCGTGAGGGTCTGGCGATAGAGGGCGGCCATGAGCGCCACCATGGGTAGGTGGCGGAAGCCGTGGGTGATATCGAGGGTCAGCCGGTCGGTGTCGGCGGTCACCTCGGCGAGCGTGTGCAGGATCTGCCACGTCTCGTCCATCCCCGGCGTCTCCGGGATCAGGCGCAGGATGACCTCCCGGCCGGCCGCCTGAGTCAGCGCCTGCGCGAGCTCGTCGAGCTGCTCGGCGCTCGTCGCCTGGCGGTCGACGCTATCCGGCAGGGCCAGGTCACTCTCCTCCGGCAGCTGTGCTGACGGGTAGTCCGCGAGCAACTGGTCCCACATGCTGCCGGCCGTACCGAGGATGACGAGCCGGTCCGGACGGGTGTGGGCGGCGATCCCGTGGCCGATGAAGGCGATGCCCTCTTGGCGGGTGCCGTCCGGGAAACAATAGGCCACGCGCTCGTAGCCCTGCTCCGGGCGGCGGGTGCGGCCGAGAAACGAGACAAGGGTGTGCATCGGTGTTCCTCCCTGAAAGCCGGTGATGCTGTGATGGAAAGGGGCCAGTCTAGCCGCTGAAAAACATCCGGACGATCCCGTAGCCGAGAAGTGTTCTGGTCAAGTCGCAGCGGACACCCGATTAAGCAACGGCGGCCATTTCCCTTTCGCGTGGTGTCAGATATCCGAGCGAAGAGTGATGGCGCACGCTGTTGTACTCGAGCTCGATGAACCGAGCGATGTCGTCGTAGGCTGCTTGGCGGGTGCTGTACCGCTGTCCGCCCGTCCATTCGCTCTTCAGAGTGCCGAAGAACCGCTCCATTGGGGCGTTGTCCCAGCAGTCCCCCTTCCGGCTCATGGACTGGGTGAGCCCGTGACGGCGTAGTAGCGCCTGGTACTCCGCCGAGGCATACTGGCTACCGCGGTCGGAGTGATGGATGAGTCCGGGGCCCGGCCGGCGGCGCCCGATAGCCATCTCCAGGGCCCGGAGAGTGAGCTCGGAGCGCATGTGCTCGGCCATCGCCCAGCCGACGATCTGCCGGTCGTAGACGTCGAGTACCGCTGCCAAGTAGACCCAGCCCTCCAGGGTCCAGACTGCACTGATGTCGGCGAGCCAGGTCTCGTTGGGCCGCGGCGCCCAGAAGTCCCGCTTCAGCAGATTGGGAGCTGTCAATGGCCACCGTCTTGGACCCACTTGCGGACATTAAAATTGACCCACCTTGCCGGCCTCAGCCGGCGGTCTTCTCCTTGAGTCGGTAGCTCTCACCTCCGAGCATGTAGATCGATGAGTGGTGGATGACCCGATCGATGATCGGGACGGCGACGTTGTCGTTGTGGAAGAACTCGCCCCAGTCGGTGAAGTCCTTGTTGGTGGTCAGGATCAGCGAGCGGTACTCGTAGAAGGCGTGCACCAGCTGGAAGAGGTTGTAGCGCGCCTGGCGGCTCATCGGCAGGTAGCCGAGCTCGTCGATGAGCAGCAGGTCGAAGCGCGTCAGCTGGGCGATCTTTTTCTTGAGCTCGCCCTTCATCTCGGCGATCTCCAGCTCCTCGACCAGCTCCAGGGCGTTGCGAAAGAGCACCTTGTAACCGGCATCAAGGGCCTTGTCGGCGATGCCCACGGCCAGGTGCGTCTTGCCGACGCCGGGCGGACCGATGAACACCAGGTTCTGCCGGTTGTCGATGAAGCCGAAGTCCAGCAGCGCATTGACCTGGCGCTTGGTGATCGTCGTCTGGTGGCGGTAGTCGAACGCCTCCAGGCGCTTGCCCGCGGGTAGGCGGGCACGGCGGCGGTTGCCGTCGAGGCGCTTGTGCTCGCGGACCTGCTGCTCGCGCTCGGCGAGCTGCTCGGCGAAGTCGAGGTAGGAGGCTGCGTTGGCCTCGGCCTGGGCGAGCAGCTGCGGGAGCTCGTCGGCGATCGCCGTGCAGCGCAGATTGCGGTAGCGGCCCACGGTCTGCTCAAGACGGCTCATGGGTCACCTCCGTTTGGCCACCCGGGTGGCCAAGGTGCGCGTAGGCGGCCAGGGAGAGCGGCGATGCCGGGGCCTCGGACGGCGGCTGCGTCGCATCGCGGCCACGCTGCTCGGCGCGGTGATAGGCCTCGAGGTAGTCTCGGACCCGCGTGGCCGTCAGCCCCTCGCGCTCGGCCAGACGCTCGAGCACATCGCTCGGCGGCAAAGGCCTGGCCTCGAGCATACGATTGACCGCCGCGACCTGATCACGGTAGATGCGCGGATCACAGGCGCGCAGCCGGGCGCAGAGCCGCTCGCCGAGCTCGGCGCCAACGCGTTCGGCGATCGCCCCCTCCAACTCGGCGATGTGCCGGGCCCGATCCCGGTAGTGGTGGCTGTTGCGCACCGTCTGGCCCTTGTCGGCGACCACTGGATGAGTGGCCACGATCTCGCCGGTCTCCAGGTCGACGATGTGCAGCTGCCCCCCGTCCTCCTGGACGCCGACCTCGCCACGCTGGTAGGCCATCGGCACCGAGTACTTGTTCGCCGACCAGGCGATCAGACCCGTCTTGTCCACCTTACGGGTGGCCAGCGCGGCCTTGGCCTGGTCCAGCCACTCCGGCGTCAGGTACGGCCGCAGGTGCGCCCGCTCCGCGGCCTCGAAGTGCTCCTGAGGCTGGCGCTGCGTGGTGCCGTGGACGCGGACATTGGCCACCTCGTCAAGCCACTGCTGGACATGGGCGCGCAGGTCCTGCTCGTCGGCGAAACGTTCGCCGTAGAGGCAGTCGCGTTTGACGTACTTCACGCCGGCCTCGACCTTGCCCTTGCTCTCCGGGTCGTAGCCGCGGCAGGCGTGGACATGGAACCCGGCGGCGGTGGCGTAGGCGTGGAAGCGCTCGTTGACCGTCAGCTCCCGAAACTGCTCGGCGATGACCACCATCTTCGTCTGGTCGTAGACGCACTCCTCGGGGGCGCCGCCGAAGGCGCGCAGGGCCTCGTCGTGCATGCCGATGAACGCCTCGGTATCGATCGGGCGCAACGAGACCGCCACGTGCATCCGCCGCGAGTACGAGAGCACGAAGACGACGAAGTACACCGTCCGGGACTCACCGCCGATCTCCACGCCGCGCAGCTCGCCGGGATCGACCTGGCACTGAACCCCCGGCACCAGGTCCAGCACCGGCTCGTAGTAGCGCGGCTGCGCCACCGGGATGCTCGCACGCACCTGCTGCAGGTAACGGCGCAGGGTGCGATCGGAGACGTCGATCTCGCCGAGCTTCTCACGCAGCTTGCGCGCCACCTTCACGGCGCTGAGCTTGGGGTAACGGCGAAGCAGGTACTCAATGAACGGCCGATGCTCGTCGAGCCGGTGACGCCGCCGCTGAGCTCGCTCGAAGACGATGCCCGCCGGCGACTGTGCGAGGTACTTGCGCACCGTGTTCCGGGACACCCCCAGCTCTCGGGCGATAGCGCGGATCGATAGTCCGCGGCCTTCGTCGTAGAGCGCTTTGATCTTGTGAATCACGACCCACTCCTTCACAGCTCCCGTCTCCACCGCTCAGTTCGGCAGCCGACGGTATGGTCATTCGTGGCCAGGGGCCACCCGAGGGTGGGTCAATTTTCTTGGCCAGCTGTGGGTCAGTTTACGGGGCCGCTAACAGGAGCGACCGGGCGACGGTGATCGCTGAGCGTGGTGGCCCGGAAACGCCGGCGCTGACGGCACTCAACGCCCGCCTCGCGCATCAGGCTGCGGGCCCGGTGGCGACCCACTTCATAGCCCTCGCTGCGTAGCTATGCCGCCATACGGCGGCTGCCGAGGCTACCCCGCTTCTGCTCATGCAACTGCCCGACGCGCTCGATCAGCATGTTCCGCTCCAGGTCCAGGGTCTCTCGCCGGCGCCAGTCGTAGTAGCCGCTGCGAGAGACCTCCAGGTTCCGGCACAGCCGGCCGATGCTGTGGTTCGCCTTCTCCGCCTCGATGAACTCGTAGCGGCGCTCTACTCGTTGACGAAGAAGGCCGTGGCCTTTTTTAGGATCTCCTTATCTTCCCGCAGCTTACGGTTCTCCTCGCGAAGGCGGCGGAGCTCGGCATCGCGCTCGTCCTCGCCTGAGCCGATCGATCCCCCCGCTTGAGGGGCTTCCTGACCGTTACCGTGCAGCTGCCGCTCCCAGCGATCGACCATGCTGCGATCGATCCCAAGGCGCCGGGCTACCTCCGCCTTGCCGTAGCCCTGTTCACGGTGCATGGCTACCGCGGCCCGCTTGTACTCCCAGCTGTAACGGCGACGGGTCGCCTTTCCCATGGGGACACCTCCAGTCTCTATTCCTCTCAGTGTGGCTTAGCTGGGGTGTCCGCTGCTATTGGACCACTTCAGGATTGAGGAGCCCGCCCTGCGCCGCGCTGGCCCGCTCGAGGGCCTTCTGCGGGCTCTTGTAGCGGGCGAGGAGTTCGTCGATGCGCTCGACGACCGCCTGGGCCTGGCGGTACGCCCGGGAGGCGACCCCGGTGCGGAAGTCGCTCATGACTACGTTGCGGTAGTCCTGATACCAGGCGCGCTGCTCGTCAATCGGCGCCTCTACCGAGGGGGTGGCGAGCTGCGTCGGGGCGCCGCCGAGCATCTGGTGGATCTGCGCCATGTGGTCCCGGCAGCGGCGCCCACAGCCGGGACGCCGCGGATCGGTCACCTGCTGGCGCAGCTGCTCGAGCTCGCGCTCGAGGCGCTGGTGCTCGGCAAGGCCCTCCTCCATGAAGGGCGTGCTCAGCAAGCGCGAGCGCGTGTCTGTCAGGTTCTGGCGGTAGTCCCGGAAGAGCTCGGCGAGCTGGCGCTGCGCCATGCGCTCCTGCATGAAGTTGGTGTAGAGGTAGTTGAAGTTGCTCGCGCCACTAAAGGCGGCGATGAGCGCGAAGAACAGCAGCGGCATCAGCAGCGAGCGGCGGGCGAGCCGGAACTGACGGATCAGCATGTCCGCCCCGAAGAGCAGCAGCCCGATCAGCGCAGCGAACAGGAAGGTCAGCTCCTCGAGGTGGCTGTAGTAGCCGTAGTAGGAGAGGTAGACGCTGATGCTGACGCAGAGCAGCGCGATGGTGGCGTAGAGGAGGAGGTAGAGATTGCGGCCCGTCATGCCTGGCTCCGTGGCGGCTCGAATGGACGGGTCCTAAGCTGCCACGCCGGCAGCCGCAGCGCGGCGTCGGCAAGCTTGCAGCGTCCCTATGTGTCAGCCTCCCGTCCGACAGTGCCAAGGGCAAAACTTGTATAACCTTGGGCACTGATCGGAGGATGAGCCGATGACCGACGACACCGAGGAAGTGCAGCCGGAGCCCACCCTGGAGCGCCGCACCCGCCGGCAGTTCAGCAGCGCGGAGAAGCAGCGCCTGCTGGAGGAGCACGACGCTTTGCCGAAGGGAGAGAAGACGGCGTGGCTCCGGGAGCAGGGGCTCTATGCGAGCCAGCTTGCCAACTGGCGCAAGACCCTCAAAGAGCAAGGTACGCAGGGCCTGGAGCCTAGCTCCGGCGGCCGCAAGGCGAAGGATGCCCGTGACCGGCGCATCGAGCAGCTGGAGAAGGAGAAAGCGCAGCTTGAGCACCGCGCCAAGGTCGCGGAAGACCTTGTAGAGCTTCAAAAAAAAGTCGCCACCCTGTCCGAGGATCTGCAGAACGGGGAATCGCAATGAGCTGCCTGGCGGAGCGTCCAGCGTATGTGCCACGCAGCCGGGCCTGTGACGCCCTCGGGCTGTCCCGGACGGGGACCTATCCCCGCAAGCGGCCCTCGCGGGCACAGCCGGACACAGCGGCCTCCAAGCAGCCCCGTCAGCTCTCGGAGGCGGAGGTGGCGTATGTCCTCGAGACGGTGAACAGCGCTACCTACCGGGACGAGGCGGTGCGAGTCATTCACGCCCGGGAGCTCAACCAGGGGCGGCCCTTGCCGTCGGTGTCGTCGATCTACCGGATCCTGCGGCGCCGCGGGCAGAGCCGGGAGCGGCGCAACCAGCGGCCGCCGCAGCGCCATGTCAAGCCGCGGGTGATCGTCCGTGCGCCCAACCAGGGCTGGTCTTGGGATATCAGCAAGTTACCCACGACCTGCAAGGGGGTCTACCTCAACCTCTACGAGGTCCTGGACCTGTTCTCGCGCTACCCCGTCGCGTGGATGGTCTCGCGCAAGGAGAACGGTGGCCTGGCGCAACACCTGTTCCGCCATGCACTGGAGCGCCATGCCATTGAGCCGGGGGCTCTCGTGGTCCACCAGGACCGCGGAGCCCCCATGATCGCCCAGAGCTACCGGGAGTTCCTCGACAGTCACGGGGTCCGGCGCAGCTACTCCCGACCCCGGGTAAGCAACGATAACCCCTTCAGTGAGGCCCATTTCAAGACGCTCAAGTACAGCCCGGACTATCCCGGGCGGTTCGAGGGCATCGACCACGCCCGCGAGTGGCTAGCGGCGTTCATGGAGGGCTACAAACACCGCCCGCATGAGGGGCTGGGCTACTACACCCCGGCTGAGGTCTTTGAGGGGCGCGCGGAGGCGGTGCGCGTCCAGCGCCAGGCCGCTCTCGATGCCTACTACGAGAGCAATACCAGCCGGTTCCCGAGGGGGCGCCCCATCGCCAACAAGCCCCCTCAGGAGGTCGCCATCAACCCCGAGGACGGCGTGGCCCAGAGCGCCGACGCTTTCCTCAAGGCTAGCGCCGAGGCGCTATCAACCCCCACCCCCAGGGTGGACATTCATGAAGAAAACGAGCCCCTACTGTCGGACAGAGGTTGACACATTCCGCGTGGGCATCAGCGGTCAGGGATGAGCGAATGGCTGCTCTGGGGCCGCTGTAGCTCGGGGGTGAAGGGCGTGGCGTCGAGAAGGATTTTCAATCCCT
>NZ_JAJNQP010000004.1:0-182575 GCF_022227985.1 Halorhodospira sp. M38 | reverse complement strand
CCCTGAACCCCCGAGGCCCATGGTCCAATCCGCCCTAGCCGACATCGACGACGTCACCACCTTGGAGCCGGCCGCCTGGCTGCACCGCCTGCCGGTGTCGCTCAGCGACGCCGACCGCGAGCTGCTCGAGGGCGCCTGGGCGCGTGCGCGGGCCGGTTACGGGGAGCGGCTGCGCGATTCCGGCGAGCCGTATTTCGCCCACGCTGTCTACACCGCGACCATCCTTGCCGAGCTGGGCCTGGACGCCGCGACCCTGGCGGCGGCGCTGATCCACGATCTGCCCGAGTTGCAGGAGGGCGCCATCGCCGGGCTGGGCAAGTATCTGGGTCCCGACATCGCCGAACTCGCCCAAGGGGTGTGCCGCATGCACGGCATCGGCCGGTTCCGTGACTCCGCCGAGCTTGAGTCGGCCATTCAGGGCGAGCGGGTTGAGGGATTGCGCAAGATGCTGCTAGCCATGGCCCGGGATGTCCGGGTGGTCTTCATCGCTCTGGCCGAGCGGCTGCACGACCTGCGCAGTTGCCGCGGGCTCGGCGAGGAGGAGCGCAGCCGCCTGGCCCGCGAGACGCGGGATATCTATGCGCCCCTGGCGAATCGGCTGGGTATCTGGCAGCTCAAGTGGGAGCTGGAGGATCTGGCGTTCCGTTATCTGGAGCCGGAGGCCTACATGGAGCTCGCCAAGCGCCTGGCCGAGCGCCGGCGCGATCGCGAGGCCTACATCGAGCAGGTTTGCAGCCAGCTGCAGGCGGCCATGGACGAGGCGGGCCTCGATGCCGAGGTCTACGGTCGCCCCAAGCATATCTACAGCATCTATCGGAAGATGCAGCGCAAGGGGCTGCGCTTCGACGACCTCTACGACCTGCGCGCCGTGCGTATCCTCGTCGACGATGAGCGCGCCTGCTACGCCGCCCTGGGGATCGTCCACGGCCTGTGGATGCCGATCCCGCGGGAGTTCGACGATTACATCGCAACCCCCAAAGAGAACAACTACCGCTCGCTGCACACCGCGGTGGCCGGCCCCGAGGGCAAGGCGGTGGAGGTGCAGATCCGTACCCACGAGATGCACGCCGAGGCGGAGCTGGGGATCGCCGCCCACTGGCGCTACAAGGAGGGCGGCAGGCAGGACGCGGAGTTTGAACAGAAGATCGCGTGGCTGCGCCAGATCCTCGAGTGGGGGCGCGAGGACGACGACGAGGGGGATTTCGTTGATCGTGTCCGTGCCGAGGTCTTCGCTGATCGGGTCTACGCCCTCACCCCGGGGGGAGACGTGATCGACCTGCCGCGGGGGGCGACGGCGCTGGATTTTGCCTACCACATCCATACTGGCCTGGGCCACCGTTGTCGCGGGGCGAAGATCAACAACCGGATCGCGCCGCTGACCCGCCCCCTGGAGAACGGCGATCGGGTTGAGATCCTCACCAGTCGCGAGGAGCGGCCAAGCCGCGACTGGATCAACCCGGAGCTGGGGTATCTCTACACCAATCGAGCGCGCACCAAGGTACGCACCTGGTTTCGGCAGCGCGATCACGACAAGAACGTGGCGGCAGGGCGCCAGGCGCTGGACAAGGAGTTGCGCCGTCTCGGGCTGGAGGAGGTGAGCACCGACGAGGTGGTCCGGCGTAGCCGCTACGCCCGGGCGGAGCTGTTCCTCTCGGCCCTAGGCCGGGGCGAAGTGACCTCTGGGCAGATCGCGGCCCTGCTGCGCGACCGGCTGCTGCCGCAGCAGCCGGAGCCCCCGGCGGCGCCCGAGCGGGCCCGCCGCCCCGAGAAACCGGGCGGTGACGATGACGTCACCGTGGAGGGCGTGGGCAACCTGCTGACCCGTATGGCCCGCTGCTGTGCCCCGGCACCCGGGGACCCGATCATCGGGTTCATCACCCGGGGCTCGGGGGTGACGATCCACCGTCAGGACTGCCGCAATGTGGAGCAGCTGCGGGAACGGGAGCCGGAACGTCTGCTCGACGTCAACTGGCGGACGGCTCCGGCCGGGCGCTATCCGGTGCGCATCCACGTCCGTACCGGGGTGCTTGACGGGCCACTGAGCGAGATCACCCGCCTGTGCGGCCACGAGGGGGTGCGCCTGGACGGCGTGCAGACCCACGCCGAACCGGCGGACGCCTACCGCATCGATATCGATGTGCAGGTCAGCGACGTCCAGCAGCTCTCCCGGCTGATGGCCAAGCTCTCGGCCAGTGAGCGGGTGGAGCGCGTGTGGCGCGGCACATGAGAGGGCGCTAATATACCCTGGCTATCGACGGTCCCTGCCAGGAGTCACCATGCGTCCCGCTTACCAGATCCTCTTCGCCGCCCTGCTGATTGCCGGGGTGGCCTCCGGTGGTTATTGGCTGACGCGTGGCGAGCCGTCGCCCGCGGGTGGCCCCCCGGCGGGGCGCGAGGCGGTGGTCGAGACCGCCGGTGCAGAGCGGGCGACGATCCGCGATACCTTCCGGGCGACCGGAACCACCCGCGCCCGGGAGGCTGTCGATGTCGTCACCGAGGCGGCCGGACGGGTCACGGCCATCGGTTTCCAGGAGGGGGCTGCGGTGGGGGCCGGACAGACCCTGCTGGAGCTGGATGCCGAGCGGGAGCAAGCGGTGCTGGAGGAGGCCCAGGCCCACTTGGAGGACCTGCAGGCGCAGCTGCGTCGAACGCGCTCCCTGCGCGAGACCGGAGACGCCACCGAGCAGGATCTGGATACCCTGGTGGCCGGTGTCGCCGTGGCCGGCGCCCAGGTCCGGGTGGCCGAGGCCCAGCTGCGTGAGCGCCGCATCAGGGCTCCGTTTAAGGGGGTAACCGGGATGCGCGAGGTCAGCCTCGGTGCTTACGTGGACCCGCAGACCGTCATCACCACCCTCGATGATACTACCACCCTGCGTGTCGGTTTCTCGGTCCCGGAGCGGCTGCTCGGGCAGCTCGAGCCCGGGCTGCCGGTGACGGCCACCAGCGCTGGGTTCGCCGATCGCACCTTCTCCGGGGAGCTGCGCCGGATCGACAGTCGTGTCGACCCGATCACCCGTACACTGCGCCTGGAGTCCGAGATCGATAACCCGGACGGGCGTCTCAAACCGGGCATGTTCCTGCAGGTCGAGCTGGAGCTCGACCAGCGCGAGGCCGTCGTCATCCCCGAGGAGGCGCTGATCCTCGAGGGCCGGGCGCGTTACGTCTACCGCGTCGACGATGGCGTGGCCCACCGGGTGGCGGTGCAGAGCGGCCAGCGCCGCGACGGCCGGGTGGAGATCGTCGCCGGCCTGCAGGCCGCTGACCGGGTGGTGGCCCTCGGCCACCAGCGTCTGAGCGACGGCGCCCGGGTGCGGGTACGCAACCCGTCGGCCGACGCCGCAGCGACCGGTGACGGCCTGGCCGAGGCCGCCCGTTGATCCTCTCCGACATCGCGATCCGCCGCCCCGTGCTGGCCACCGTGGCCAGCGTGCTGATCGTCGTCCTCGGCATCGCCTCCCTCGCCCAGCTGCCGGTGCGCGAATACCCCGACATCGATCCCCCTGTGGTCTCCATCGAGACGCGCTACACCGGTGCCGCGCCGGCGGTGATCGACACCGAGATCACCGAGCTGATCGAATCGGCGGTGAGCAGTGTCGACGGCATCCGCTCGATGACCTCGGAGAGCCGCGATGGGCGCGGCGAGACCGACATCGAGTTCGAGGTGGGCCGGGATATCGACGCCGCCGCCAACGACGTGCGTGACGCCATCGGACGGATCCTCGACGACCTGCCCGCGGATGCCGACCCCCCGGTGGTGGCCAAGACCGAGGCCGACGCCCGGCCGATGATGTGGCTGTCCCTGAGCAGTAGCCGCATGAGCCCCGAGGAGATGACCGACTACGCCGACCGTCATCTGGTGGATCGGCTTTCGGTACTCGACGGGGTGGCGCGGGTGCGTATCGGCGGCGAGCGGCGCTACGCCATGCGCATCTGGCTCGACAGCGAGGCCCTGGCGGCCCGCGCCCTGACCGTCGAGGACGTGGAGAATGCCCTGCGCCGGGAGAACATCGAGCTGCCCGCCGGCGAGATCGAGTCGGTGGCCCGGCAGCTGACCGTGCGCACCGACACCCGGCTGCGCGATCGCGACGACTTCGCTCGCCTGGTCATTGAGCGCCGCGGCGACGAGCTGGTCCGCCTGGGCGAGGTAGCCCGGGTCGAACGCGGGGTGGAGGATGACGACACCGCCGTGCGCCTGGACGGCGAGACCGCGGTGGGGCTGGGGATCATTCGCCAGTCCCGGGCCAACACCATCGCCGTCGCCGACGCCGTGCTCGCCGAGATGGCCCGGCTCGAGGATCAGCTGCCCGCCGATCTGCGTCTGGTGGTTGGCTACGACGAGTCGCAGTTCGTGCGCCAGTCGATCCGCGAGGTGGTGCGCACCCTGCTGATCGCCGTCGGGTTGGTGGTGCTGACTATCTTCGTCTTCCTGCGCAGCCTGCGCGCCACCCTGATCCCTTCGGTGACCATCCCGGTGGCGGTAATCGGCGCGTTCATCGTCATGGGTCCGCTCGGCTTCTCGCTCAACGTCCTGACGCTGCTGGCGCTGATCCTGGCCATCGGGCTGGTGGTCGACGACGCCATCGTGGTGCTGGAGAACATCCAGCGGCGCATCGACGAGGGCGAGCCGCCGCTGCTGGCCGCCTACCGCGGCGTGCGCCAGGTGGGTTTCGCGGTCATTGCCACCACCATCTCGTTGGTGGCGGTCTTCGTGCCCATTGCGTTCATGGAGGGGAACGTCGGACGTCTGTTCACCGAGTTCGGGCTGGTGCTGGCGGCGGCGGTGGTGTTCTCCAGCTTCGTTGCCCTGACCCTGACGGGCATGCTTTGTTCCAAGTGGCTGCGCCCCCGGGCGGCACAGCCAGGGGGGCTCGAAGCGGTTGCCGAGCGGTTCTTCACCGGCCTGACCGGCGGCTATCGTCGTGCGCTGGGCGGTGCGCTGCAGGCGCCCATCGCCGTGCTCGGGGTCGGGGTGGCCGCCGCCGTCGGCGCCTATGCGCTCTATCAGGCGCTGCCCCAAGAGCTGACCCCCACCGAGGACCGCGGCGTGTTCATTGTCCCGGCGAGCGCGCCGGAGGGCAGCACCGCGGCGCACACCGATGCCGGCGTACGCGAGCTGGAGGAGATCCTGCGGCCGCTGCGCGAGGAGACTGGTGAGGCTCGTCGGGTGCTGAGCATCCTGGGCTTTGGCGGGCGCGCCAATAGCGCGTTCATCATTGTTGGCCTGGAGGACTGGGGCGATCGTTCGCGGAGTCAGCAGCAGATTGTCGCCGAGACCATGCCGCGGCTGATGGGCGTCCCCGGCGTGCGCGCCTTCGCCGTGAATCCCCCGGGTCTCGGCCAGAGCGGATTCCAGCAGCCGGTACAGTTCGTGGTCGGTGGCACCGATTACGATGAGGTAGCCGGCTGGACCGAGCGCATCCTGGATCGGGCCCGGGACGAAAATCCCCGCCTGGTCAACCTCGACAGCAGCTATGACGCCACGCGTCCGCAGCTCAACGTGCGCATCGACCGTGACCGGGCCGCTGACCTCGGGGTCAGTGCCGAGGCGCTGGGGCGCACCGTGCAGACCCTGCTTGCCTCGCGCACGGTGACCGCTTACCTCGACCGCGGGCGCGAGTACGACGTCATGCTCCAGGCCGAGGCGGTGGATCGGCGCAACCCGGGCGACCTGGACCGGCTGCACGTGCGCAGCCTCAACGACGGGGCGCTGATCCCCCTCTCGGCCTTAGTCACCTTAGAAGAGGAGGGCGCGCCGCCGGCTCTCAGCCGCGTCGATCGCCTGCCGGCGGTGACGCTGACCGCGTCGCTGGCGCCGGGTTACGACTTGGGCGCGGCCCTGGCTTACCTCGAGCAGGTGGCCGCCGAGGAGCTGCCCGCCACAGCGCGGATCAGCTACCTGGGCCTGTCGGACGAGTTCAAGCGCGCCGGCGGGGCGGTCTTCCTCACCTTCGGTCTGGCTCTGCTCATCGTCTTTCTGGTGCTCTCGGCGCAGTTCGAGAGCTTCGTCCATCCGCTGATCATCATGACCGCGGTGCCGCTGGCCATCACTGGGGCCCTGGGTGCGCTTCTGCTCGGCGGCAGCAGCCTGAACATCTACAGCCAGATCGGTATGATCCTGCTAATCGGCCTGATGACGAAGAACGGGATCCTGATCGTTGAGTTCGCCAATCAGCTGCGGGACCAGGGCTACAGCGTGCGCGAGGCCATCCACGCCGGGGCGGTGCTGCGCTTCCGTCCCGTCTTGATGACGGCGATCTCCACAGTCTTCGGAGCGGTCCCCCTGGTTCTGGCGCTGGGCGCCGGGGCCGAGAGCCGTGCCGCCATCGGTACCGTGATCATCGGCGGCATGGGGTTTGCGACCCTGTTGACGCTGTTCGTCATCCCGGTCCTTTACGACTGGCTGGCTCGGTACACGACCCCGGTCAATGTGGTCGGTGCCGAGCTGGAGCGCCTGGAACGGGCCCACGGCGCGCCGCGGGCGAGGGAGTGAACTCAGGGAGGAGTCCACGGTGACTGGAATACGCATGGCAGCGGGATGGGCGCCGGTTCTGCTCGGAGCCGTGCTGCTGCTCGCCGGCGGCGCGGCGTCCGCCGACGGAGTGTGTGCCTCCGCGGAGACCACCGCTGTCCACAAAGTGGCCGGGCAGATAGACGATCGCCCGGCTCCGGACGAGACGATCCAGGTGTGCGGTGTGGTGACCGGCGCCTTCCTCGGTGAGGACGGGCTGGACGGCTTCTTCATCCAAAGTGTCGAGCCTGCCCCGGACGGCAAGCCGGCGGGGCTGTTCGTCTATGCCCCCGAGCTGGCATCCGAGCAGCGTGAACGCATCGAGCCCGGCCGGCGGGTCCTGCTCACCGGTCGTGCCGGCGAACACCGCGGGCGGCCTCAGCTCGAATGGCTGGAGGCGGTCCGCGACTGCGGAGAGGCCGAGCTGGCCCCCCATCCCGTGGCGTGGCCGGCGGCCGATCCGGAGCGCCTGGAGGGAGTGCTGGTGCGCATCCGGCCGCCAATGGTGGTCAGCGGCAACCACGAGCTTGCGCGCTACGGTACCCTGAAGCTGACCCCTGAGCGGCGCGCCTTCCGCCCCACCAACTTCCTGCCTGGGCACGGCCCTGACGATCCGGCCCTGATCGCGGGACGCCTGCGTCTGGATGACGGCAGCTACCGGAGCCGGCCCGATCCCATACCCCACCTGGATGCCGACGGCACGCGGCGGGTGGGGAGCCGGGTGACGGACCTGACCGGAGTGCTGACCCACGCCTTCGGCGCCTGGCGCCTGCACCCGACCGAGCCCCCCGGGTTCGAGCAGTCCAACCCGCGACCCGGGTCGCTGCCGTCGCCGGAGCCGGGCACGGTGCGGGTGGCGGCCTTCAACGTTGAGAACTACTTCCTCACCCTGGGGGAGCGCGGTGCGGCCAGCCGGGCAGAACTGCAGCGCCAGCGGGCCAAGCTGCTCGCCGCCGCAGAATCCTTGCACGCCGACATGCTGGTGCTGGTGGAGATGGAGAATCGCCGGGACGCCCCCGAGGACTTCATCGAAAGGCTGGCTGCGGCCACCGGCCACCCCTGGCGCTTGGCCAGCGGCGGGGAGACCGGCAGCGACGCCATCAAGGTCTCCCTGGCCTATCGCGAAGATCGGGTCGAGCCGCTGACCGGGACCGTTCGTGATGCCCGGGGCGTTCATCACCGCCCGCCGCCGCTGGCCGCATTTCGACCCCGTGGGGGTGGGGATCCCTTCGCCGTGACGGGCATCCACTTCAAGTCGAAAACCCGTTGCCCGGATGCCGGGGACGTGGATCGAGGCCAGGGGTGCTGGAACCGGCGCCGGACCGAGCAAGCCGAAGCGCTGGTCGAGTACCTCGAGCGCTGGCGCAGTGAGCGCGACGAGCTCCTGCCGGTGCTGATCGCCGGCGATCTAAACGCCTACGGCGGCGAGGATCCGGCGCGTGCCCTGGCCGCGGCGGGCAAGGTGGATCTGCTCGCCGAGCACCTGCCATGGCCCGAGCGCTACACCTACGTCTTCCGTGGTGAATCGGGCTACCTGGATCATCTGCAGGCCCACCCGGCGCTGGCCGGGCGCGTGGCAGCGGTTCACCGGCATCCGATCAACGCCGACGAACCGCGCTTTCTGGAGTTCGACAGTGACCCGCAGCGCGTCCGCGACGACGCCTACCGCTCCTCCGATCATGATCCTGTCGCCGTGGACCTCGAGAAGGTCGAATAGATGCCCGGCTCAGGCGGCGGGCCTGCCCGGGGTCGTGTAATCCCCCCGGGGGTGGATGTCGGGCCGGGTACGTGAACATCCACCGGGTTTCCCTGTATCTTGTCGCGATGGACCGCGAAGAGCTCCAGCAGACCCTCACCGAACTCCGCCACGACCTGCTCGGCCTCGACGGCGAGGCGGCCCGCCTCCGGGATGCCCCCTGGCTGCCGCCCTGGGAACGGCTTCTGCGCCGTATGGACGGGCTCATCGCCCGCCTCGAGCGCGAGGATGAGCCCCTGCTGGTGGTCTTCGCCGGCGGTACCGGTGCCGGCAAATCCACCCTGGCCAACACGCTGGCCGGCTCGGCGGTGGCCGCCACCAGCGCGCGCCGGCCGACCACCTCGGTGCCCACGGTGATCGGACGCCCCGGCGATCTGGATACGGTGCTGCGCCGCGGCGTCCTGGCCGCGGAGGCCGAACGCGCCGCTCTGCGCACGGCCCCTCTGGAGTCGGTGCCGGAGGGCCTGGTGGTGGTGGATGCGCCGGATGTGGACAGCGTCGAGACCGCCAATCGCGCCGCCACCGAGCGCCTGCTGGAGGTGGCCGATGTCTGGGTCTGGCTGGCCACCGCCCGCACCTACGCCGACGAGGCGGGCATGGTCTATCTGCGCCAGGCGGCGCAGCTGGACGTCTCGACCCTGGTCGTGCTGACCCAGGCCAGTGATGCCGAGGCGCACGAGATCCTCCCCGACCTGGCCGAGAAGCTCGACGCCGCCGGCCACCGCACCGTCGAGACGGCGCACCTGCCCACGGCGCCGGTCTCCGGCGAGCGCCTGCCCGAGTCGGTGGCCGGGCCGGTGCTTGAGCGGATCCGCGCCCTCGCCCCGGCGGAGCAGCGTGCCGCCCATCGGCGCCGTACGGTGCTCGGTGCCGTGCGCTATCTGCCGGCAGAGGTCGACGCCCTGCTTGAGGCGGTCGATTCGGAGCGCGCTGCGGCCCGCGGTTTGGCCGCCACCGTCGAAGAGGACTACGCCGACGTCCCGCAGCGCGTGCTCACCCAGCTCCACGAGGGGGAGCCCTTGCGCCGGGAGGTGCTGCGCCGCTGGACCGAGCTGGTCGGCAGTGGCTGGCTGCAGCGCCAGCTCCATGCGGCGGTGGGTCAGCTCTCGCCGCGGCGCTGGTTGGCCTGGTTGCCGCTGGGCCGAGGGGGGCGTCAGGTGGAGCAGGAGGCCAAGGAGGAGGCCCGCGCTGGTATCGCCGAGATGCTGCACACGGTTCTCGAGCAGACCGCTGCCGGCGTGGAGAGTGCCTGGCAGCAGGAACCGGTGGGTCGTGCCATCTTCGCCCGGGAGCCGCGTCCGCGTGCCGCAGGTTCAGTCGCCCGGCGTGCGGATGCCGAGGCGCTGGTGGCGGCCTGGGAGCAGCAGGTCGCCGAGCACGTGGCCACCATCGGTCGGGCCAAGCTCAGCTGGGCCCGCCGGGCAACCACCGGCATCAATGCCACCTTCACCAGCGCCGTTCTGGTCCTCTTCACCCTCAGTGGCGGCCTGAGCACCGGCGAGCTGGCCCTGACCGCCGCAGGTTCGACCACGACCCACACGGTCCTCTCGCGGATCCTCGGCGAACGCAACGTCCATCAGCTCATCACCGATATCCGCGAGGATCTCCACAACCGGGTCGCCGAACTCGCCGAGTCCGAGGCGCAGGTCTACCACCGGTTACTGACTGTGGCAGCCCCGTCGCCGGAGGCGGTGGATGCGGTGCGGGCCCGGCGGGATGCGCTGGCGGGGGAGCTGTGATGCGCCGGCTGGACTCGAGCAGCAGCGGCGTCGCCACGCGTGGGACGAGCGACGTGGATACCGGCCTGGAGACCCTGGAGGCGCTGCATCGCCTCGGTGCCGGTCGCCTGCCGCCGACGCTGGTCGACGAGATGGCGGATGTGCAGGGACGGGCCCGGGAGCGTCTGGCCCGCTCACGGGATCATGTCGTGATCGCCGTGGCCGGCGGGACCGGCAGTGGGAAATCCTCTTTGGTGAATGCCCTGGTGGGCGAGGAGGTCTCTGCCCCGGGGGTACGCCGGCCGACGACGGATCACGCGGTGGCAGTGACCGTGGGCGAGGATGACCGGGTCGCAGCGCTGCTCGACTGGCTACAGGTCTTCGAGCGGCGTAGCGTGCCGGATGGTCGCGGACGCAGTGATCTGGATGGTGCGGTGCTCCTCGACCTGCCCGATATGGATTCGGTGGTGCAGGACCACTGGGCGGTGGCTGAGCGGCTGATCGAGCGCTGCGACCTGCTGCTGTGGGTTGTCGATCCGCTCAAGTATGCCCACGCGCTGGCCCATGAGGGGTACTTCGCCCGCCTGGCCCATCATGCCGAGGTGCTGATGGTCGCCCTGAACCATGCCGATCGTCTCACCCCGTCGGATCGGGATGCCTGTCTGGAGCACCTGCGAGAGCTGCTCGGCCGCCAGGGCCTGCAGGCGGTGGAGCTGCTGGCCACGGACGCGGTCGGGGGCGAGGGCGTCTCCCGGCTGGCCGAGCGGATCGCTGCCCGGGTGCATGAACGCCGCGCGCCGCTGGAGCGTCTCCGTGCCGATGTCACCGAACTGATCAGCCGGAGCGCGGCGTGTCTACCCGATCCCGAGCGCCTCGAACTCGACGGCGAGAGGCTGGTGACAGCCCAGCGCCAGGCGGTGAACGAGGCCGAGCTGCTTGCCGGTGCCGCCGGAGCCTATCGTCAGGCCGGCATGCGGGCCGTGGCCTCACCGCTGAAGCGGTTGCTCGGCGCGCTGTTCTCGGGCCTGCGCGGGCGTCCCGCGGTCACGGCCGTCGCCACCTCGGCGCTGCCGCGGCCGAAGGTTGCCGAGCCGCTGCTGCGTGACGGCCTGTTGCAGGCCATCGAGCCGGCCGCGGCGCGGTTGCCGGAGCCGGCTGCAGAGCGGCTTCGCAGCCTGGCAGTGACTGCAGCGGTGCCGCGCGCCGGCGAGCTGCGGGGGCGATTGGGCGAGCTGGCCTGGTCGCCCCGTCCGCGCCTCTGGTGGCGGGGGGTGGGGGCCTTACGGGGCGCCAGTGAGGCCGCCGCGCTTTTCGGCGGGCTCTGGCTGGTCACGCGGGGAGGTGCCGAGTGGCTGGCCTTGCCGAGCGTGCCCGCGCCGGCGGTGGCGGGTGAGATCAGCTGGCCCTTTGCCCTGCTCGCCGGCGGCAGTGTGGCCAGCCTGCTGCTCGGCTGGTTGGGGCGCGCACTGCTCGGGCCCGGAGGTCGGCGCCACGCACGGCGGTTGGCCGGGCAGCTGGCCGAGGCGGTGGCGGGGGCCGATGGGGGGGCGATGGCCGACGTGCACGAGGAGTTGGCCAGTTGCCAGCGCCTGAGCGCCCGAACCCGCAGCGCCGCCACCGAGGTGGCGGCGTCGGGGCGCCGGTGAGGGCGGCTGCGGGTCAGTCGAGGAGCGGGTAGGTGCCGTTCTCGTCGTGTACCTCGCGGCCAGTCAGGGGCGGGTTGAAGACGCACATCAGGCGCAGCTCCTCCTCGGCGCGCAGGTAGTGCTTCTCGTGGCCGTCGAGGCCGTACAGCATGCCCGGCTCGATGGTGTAGGTTTCACCGCCGACGACCTCGATCGCGCCCTTGCCCGAGATGCAGTAGACCGACTCAAGGTGGTTGGCGTACCAGATGAACATGTTAGTGCCGGCCTTGATGATGGTCTCGTGGAACGAGAACCCCATCCCGTCCTCCTTGAGGATGATCCGGCGGCTGATGAATTCATCGGTCTCGACCTCGCGGTCGGAGCCGATGATGTCCTGCATGTGACGCACGATCATGGTTGACCTCGCTTACTGGATGGGCCGGGCGACGGAGGGCCCGGTGCACTCGGTTCGTTGATGAGGGTGGGGGAGATGGCCGGCGGCGACCCGGGCCGCCACCGGCCGGGTACGGTTCAGGCCAGCCCGCGGCGCTGCATCGCCTCGCCGAGGGCGCGCTCGATGATCGCCAGGCCCTCCTCGAGGTCCCGGTCCTCGATGATCAGCGGCGGCAGGAGCTTGAGCACATCGTCCTCGGGGCCGGAGGTCTCGATGATCAGCCCGTGCTCGAAGGCGATCTCCGAGATCGTGCTGGCCAGCTCCTTGTCCTTGGTGAAGCGAATCCCGCGCATCATGCCTCGACCGCGGTGTTCGCCGCCGGCGCGGGGGTACTTGTCGATCAACTCCTGCAGCGCCTCGTAGATGCGACGGGCCTTGCGCTCGGTCTCGCGCTGCAGGGTGTCGTCGCTCCAGTACAGTTCCAGGGCGCGCTTAGCGGTCACGAAGGCCAGGTTGTGGCCGCGGAAGGTGCCGTTGTGCTCGCCCGGCTCCCAGATGTCGTGCTCCGGCTTGACCAGGGTCAGCGACATGGGCAGCCCGTAGCCGCTGATCGACTTGGAGACGGTGACGATATCCGGCGTGATGCCGGCCTCTTCGAAGCTGAAATACGGTCCGGTGCGGCCGTTGCCGGTCTGGATGTCGTCGACGATCAGTAGCAGGTCGTGCTTGCGGCAGAGCTCTTCAAGGCCCTTGAGCCACTGCATGCTGCAGGCGGCCAGGCCGCCCTCGCCCTGGACCGTCTCGGTGATGATCGCCGCCGGGTGGTCCACGCCGCTGCCCTTGTCAGCCAGGAGCTTGTCCATGTACTCCAGCGTGTCGACGTCCTGCCCGAAGTAGCCGCAGTACGGCATGCTCTCGCTGTAGGTCAGCGGGAACCCGGCGCCCTTGCGCTTGAAGGCGTTGCCGGTGACCGCCAGGGAGCCGACGGTCATGCCGTGGAAGGCGTTGGTGAACGAGACCATGCGCTGACGGCCGGTGACCTTGCGGGCGATCTTCAGCGCTGCCTCGACGGCGTTGGTGCCCGTCGGCCCGGGGAACTGCACGCGGTAGTGCATGCCGCGCGGCTCAAGGATGAGCCGGTGGAAGGTCTCCAGGAACTCGGCGCGGGCCACCGAGGCCATGTCCAGGCTATGGACGATGCGGTCGTCCTGGAGGTACTCGAGTAGCGGCTTTTTGAGCTCCGGGTTGTTGTGCCCGTAGTTCAGCACGCTCGCCCCGGCGAAGAAGTCCAGATAGCTGTGGCCGTCGGTGTCGTAGACCCGCACGCCGCTGGCCTTGTCGAACGGTTTGGGGAACGTGCGGATGTAGGAGCGCACGACCGACTCGTGCTGCTCGATGGTCTGCATTACATCAAGGGTCATGGCGTCTTTGCCTCGGTTGTGACTTGCAATGGATTGGGCGGTCTGCGGCGCCCGGCGCCGCAGACTTAGCGAATAGGGGCGATCCGGTAGTGCTCTTCGGACTCATGGCCCGGCGGGAAGTGATCTTCGCGGAAGTATTCGCTGACCTGAATCTCGGCTCCGTGCTCACGGGCGATGGCCGTGAACAGGCCGCGGGAGGCCGCGTTGGAGGGCGATATGGTGGTCTCGAGGACGCGGGCATCACGGGCGCCCGGAGTCTCGAGGAAAGCGCGCACTAGGCGTTTGCCCAGCCCCCGACCCTGGGCGTCCGGGGCGATGCCGATCTGCCATAGGAAGACCGAATCGGGCCGCTGCGGCAGGCGCAGGCCGGTGACGAAACCGAGCAGGGCGCCGTCTTCTTCGGCCACCACGCAGGTGTCCGCGAACTCCGTGCAGAGGAGCAGGTAGAGGTAGCAGGAGTTGACGTCCAGGATGCCGGTACGCTGGACCAGCTGATGGATGGCGGCGCCGTCTTCCCGCTCGGGCGGACGAAAGACGATGGATGGTTCTTCGGACAACGAGCTGCGCTCTTGTTCGCGAGATACGCATTAATTACAGCAGCCGCCCGGGGGGCGGTCAAGCGAGGTGGTCCCGGCGCCGTCGCGGCAGCGCCCGGGTCGTCGGGGGCGTCGATCAGCGGTATATTGCCCCGTCGCAAGGCCCGCAGAAACCGTCGGCGCCCCCGCCGCTGGGGCGCGGGCAGCGCAGGAGGGATGGGATGACACAGACCGTCATCGTTGCCCTGGAGACAGCCACCGAGGGGTGCTCGGTGGCTGTCTACCGGGACGGTGATATCTTCGAGCACAGCGAAGAGGCCCCGCGTCGGCACACGGCGCGGCTGCTGCCGATGCTCGAGGCCGTGATGGCGGAGGCCGGTATCCGTGGCGAGCAGGTCTCGGCGGTGGCCTTTGGCCAGGGACCCGGGGCCTTCGCCGGGGTGCGCCTGGCGGCCTCTTCGGCCCAGGGGCTGTGCACGGCGTGGGGGGTGCCGGCGCTGCCGGTCTCCACCCTGGCCGCCCTGGCCGAAGGGGCCCGCCGCCGACACGGGGCGGGGCAGGTGCTGGCGGCCCTGGATGCCCGCATGGGGCAGGTCTACTGGGGCAGCTACCGCACCGTGGGGGGCACGGGGGTGGCGCTGGCGGGGGGTGTCGAGGCCGCCGATGCGCCGGAGGACGTGGACGGCGGCGGCACCGACTGGTTCGGGGTCGGGCGCGGCTTCGCCGCCTACGCCGGGCGGTTGCCGGACACCGGTGCCGGCTGTGACCCCGAGGCCCTGCCCGAGGCGCGCGACCTGTTGCCGATGGCGCTGGCCGCTTGGCAGGCCGATCGCGCCATTCAGGCCGAGGCGGTGCGCCCGGTCTATCTGCGCGAGGGGGTCTAGACGCGCGCTACTTATCCCGGTCGAGGCAGTCCAAAAAGCCTTCCGCCAGCTGTTCAAGCAGCTGGAAATACGCCTCCGGTCCCGGTTCCAGGCCGGCCCCCAGGGGGTCGAGTTCGCCGGCGCGGGCATCCAGGCCGCGGACCAGCGAGCGGACGATGGCCGGCTGGAACTGCGGCTCGCTGAACACGCAGACGGCGTCCAGCTCGCGGATCTGTGCCCGCAGCTCGTTGAGATGGCGCGCCCCCGGGGGCTGTTCGGGGTGGATCGTCACCGCGCCGACGGCCTGGAGGCCGAAGCGGCGCTCAAAGTACTGATAGGCGTCGTGGAAGACAACGTAGGGGCGCCCGCGGACGGGTTCCAGGCGCTCGCTGAGCTCCGCCTCGAGCGCCGACAGGCGCTGCTTCTGCGCCTCGGCGTTGTCGCGGTAAGTGTCCGCGTGCTCGGGGTACAGCTCGGCCAGCCGTTCGGCCACCGCGGCGGTGATCTGTTGAGCGTTCTGCGGATCCAGCCAGATATGGTAATCGGTGCGGTGGGCCTCTTCCGCGCCGTGGTCGTGCCCGTGCCCGTGCTTGTCCCAGGCCTCGCCGTCGCGGCCGCCAAGCAGGCGAATGCCGTCGATGTCGGCGGCGACCAGCACGCTCTCCGGGTCACCGCGGGCATCCAGGGCACGCTCCAGGAAGGCCTCCATGTGCGGGGAGATGTGGACGATGAGATCGGCATTGCGCACGGCGCGGGCCTCAGAGGGGCGCATGGCGTAGGTGTGCGGCGAATCCCCGGCCGAGAGCAGGAGCTCCGGCTCGCTGACCCCCTCGGTTACCCCGGCAACGAGGCTGTGTAGGGGCTTGATCGAGACGACCACCTGCGGTGCCGCTGCGGCGGATCCGGAGGCCAGCAGGGCGAGGGCGGTCAGGATGGCGGAAAGCGCTCGCATGGGTCGAATCCCCGGGATTTCTTCATGGAATCGTTATGTTATACAATACCAAAATGCGCAACAACGGCGAACACGACATGGCCCGCTTGCACCGCCCGCTGGTAACGGGTTTCCCCGGCGACGATCACGATCACGGCGTTTGCCGCGAGACGGTCCTGGCCACAGCTGATGCCATCTGTCGCGGACGGGGTATGCGCTTTACGCGGCTGCGGCGTCGGGTGCTGGAGCTGATCTGGGACGAGCACCGGCCGGTCAAGGCGTACGAGCTGCTCGATCGCCTGCGCGCCGAGCGCACCGGTGCAGCGCCGCCGACGGTCTATCGCACCCTCGACTTCCTGCTCCAGGAAGGGCTGATCCATCGTGTCGAGTCGCTCAACGCTTACGTCGGTTGCGGCGATCCGGGGCATGTCCACCCCGTGCAGCTGCTCGTCTGCCGCTCCTGTGCTGCGGTGGCCGAGCTCGCCGACGACGACGTGGCCCAGCTGCTCCGGCAAAAGGCCGGGCAGCTTGGGTTTCAGGCCGATTCCGCCGTGGTTGAACTCGAAGGTGTATGCCCCCGGTGCAGCGGTTAGCCATGCAGGCGTCCGGTCCATCCGCGTTGATCCGCCTGCAGGACGTGGCCGTGGCCTTCAGCGGGCGTTCGATCCTGCAGGATGTCAGTCTGGACGTCGTGGCTGGACGGATCACGACGCTCGTCGGCAACAACGGCGCCGGAAAGACCACCTTGTTGCGGGTGGTGATCGGGCTCACGCATCCGTCTGCAGGGCAGGTGCGGCGGGCATCCCGGGTGCGCATCGGCTACGTGCCGCAGCACTTCGCGGTGGACGTCAATCTGCCCATCACGGCGCGGCGGTTCATGGCGCTGTCCGGGCGCGCGGACGCCGCCCGTTGGCAGGAGGTCGTGGCGGACACCGGCGTGGCGGGGCTCCTCGATCAACCCCTGCAGGGGCTCTCCGGCGGCGAGATGCGCCGCATCCTGCTCGCCCGTGCGCTGCTCCAGCACCCCTCGGTGCTGGCGCTCGATGAGCCGGCGGCGGGCCTGGACGGGCGCAGCCAGGGAGCCCTCTATCGGCTGATCGGCACGCTCCGGGATCGCTACGGCTGTGCCGTGGTGGTCATCTCCCACGACCTGAACCTGGTCATGGCGGCCAGTGACGAGGTGCTCTGCCTCGAGCATGGCCGGATCGCTTGCCGCGGTGCGCCGGCATCGGTGATCGAGCACCCGGAGTACCAAAAGCTCTTCGGTTCTCACCTGGGGCCGGATACCGGGGTGTTCCCTCACGACCACCATGATCATCCGGCGCACGGCCCGGCGGGAGGTGACCGTGGATGAGTTCATCCTCACCGCGCTGGCCGCCGGCCTGGGCCTGGCCATGGTCGCCGGGCCCCTGGGTAGCTTCGTGGTCTGGCGGCGGATGGCCTACTTCGGCGAGACCCTGGCGCACTCCGCGTTGCTGGGCGTGGCCCTGGGGTTTCTCTTCGGCATCAACCTCAACCTCGGCATCCTGGTGGTGTGTGTCGTTGTGGCGGTGCTGCTGGTCGTTCTGCGCCAGTACCAGCGGCTGGCCAGCGATACGGTGCTCGGCATTCTGGCGCACAGCTCCCTGTCCCTCGGGCTCGTGGCCATCGCCTTTATGGAAGGGCTGCGCGTCGATCTGATGGGGTATCTCTTCGGCGATATCCTGGCGGTGACGCCCACAGATCTCTACTGGATCTACGGCGGCGGGGTGCTGGTACTCGCCACCCTGGTGGGTATCTGGCGGCCGCTGCTCAGCCTCACGCTGCACGAGGAGATGGCGCGGGTGGAGGGGGTGCGCGTGCTGCCGGTTCAGCTCGTCTTCATGGCCCTGGTGGCGGCGACCATCGCCCTGGCCATGCAGATTGTCGGCATCCTGCTGGTGATCTCCATGCTGATTATCCCCGCTGCCGCGGCGCGGGCCTTCGCCCGGACCCCGGAGCAGATGGCGGTCGTAGCGGCACTGATCGGCGCGCTGGCGGTGCTGGGGGGGTTGGCCGGATCGTTCCGTTGGGATCTGCCCACCGGGCCGGCCATCGTGGTCAGTGCCACGGCCCTCTTCGCGGTGGTGACCAGCGTCCGGGGTGCGGTCGCTGCCCGTCTCTAGTTACGCGAGTCGCCGTACAGCGCCTGCGGGTCGACCTGGGGCGGCTCGCTGACCACCAACCGGTCGCCCTGCACCACGTTGTAGAAACAGGTGCGCCGCCCCGTATGGCAGGCCGGTCCCTGCTGGTCCACCCGCAGCAGGAGGGTGTCGCCGTCACAGTCGAGACGCAGCTCGCGCAGATACTGCACCTGCCCCGAAGATTCGCCCTTGCGCCAGAGCGTCCCGCGCGAACGGGAGTAGTAACAAACGCGGCCGGTCTGTAGGGTTTCCTCCAGGGCTTCCCGGTTCATCCAGGCGAGCATCAGCACCTCGTTGCTGTCGTGCTGCTGAGCGATCGCTGGCAGGAGGCCGTCGGCATTGAAGGGCAGGCTGTCGAGCACTGCCGACCAGTCCAGGCCGTCTCCCGGGCGAGCTGTCTCATTCTGTTCGATCATGGGGGGAGAGGATACAGACTGGAGGCGAGCGGCTGAAGCCGGCAAGCTGGATGGAGCGAGCAACAGGAGGAGTGCCTAGCCGTGTCGGATCCGATCAGTACCCTGGATGCCCACCGGGCCCTGGCCGAGGCCCTGAAGGACCCCGCCTGCTACCCGTGGCCGGTGCACAGCGTCGAGCGCATCGAGACCCACATCTCCACGGTGCTGCTCGCCGGGGATTACGTGGTCAAACTCAAGAAGCCGCTGGACCTTGGCTTCCTGGACTTCTCTAATCTGGAGCGACGCCGCTACTTCTGCGAAGAAGAGATCCGCCTTAACGGCCGGCTGGCCCCGCAGATCTACCTGCGCCGGGTTCCGATCGTCGGCACTCCCGGCGAGCCGCGCGTCGACGGCGACGGCACTGTGCTGGAGCACGCCGTGCTCATGCGCCGCTTCCCCGAGAACGAGCTGATGAGCCGCTTGCTGCGCGAGGGGCGCCTGCCCGCCGACGCCGTCGAGCGGCTGGCCGAGACCGTGGCGCGCTTCCATGCGGGGCTGCCGGCAGCCGGGGAGGAGAGCGAGTACGGCACCCTGGAGGCGGTGGCCGAGCCCATGCGCGCCAACTTCCGGGCCCTGGAAGCGTTGCCGGCGGCGGCCGCGCTGCGCGCCGAGCTGCGCGCCCTGGAGCGGTGGACCGAGGCGCAGCTGCAGCGGCTGGAGCCGCTGATCCTCCAGCGCCGCGCCAACGGCTCGGTGCGTGAGTGCCATGGCGATCTGCACTTGGGTAACGTGGCCTGGCACGACGACGCGCCCATCATCTTCGATGGCATCGAGTTCAATCCGGCCCTGCGCTGGATCGATACCGCCAGCGAGATCGCCTTCACTGTCATGGACCTGGATTTTGAAGGTGCCCGGCGGATGCGGTATCGCTTCCTTGACCGCTACCTGGAGCACAGTGGCGACTACCAGGCTCTGCCGCTGCTGCCCCTCTACGCCGTCTACCGGGCGCTGGTGCGGGCCAAGATCAACGGGCATGAGGCCGAGCAGGGTGCCGGCTGTGCCGCCCGGGAGGCCCTGGCCGAGCACGTCCAGCTGGCCCATGGATACACGGCGGCGCAGACGCCGGAGCTGGTGATCACCTACGGGCTGTCGGGTTCCGGCAAAAGCACACGGGCCCGTCGCCTGGTCGAGGAGCGGGGATTCGTGCGTCTGCGTTCGGATGTCGAGCGCAAGCGGCTGTTCGGCCTGGATCCGCGGGCGCGCTCCGACTCCGCCCTGGACAGCGGGTTGTACACCCCGGAAGCCACGCAGCGCACTTACGAGCGGCTGCAGGAGCAGGCTGAGCGTGCGCTGGAGGCCGGGTTTTCGGTGGTGGTGGATGCCGCGTTCCTCAAGGCCGAGCGGCGTCGGCCCTTCCTGGAGCTGGCTGCGCGCACCGGTTGCCGATTCCGTATCCTGCATGTACGGGCCGACGAGCAGACGCTGCGCGAGCGCCTGCGCAAGCGACTGGCCGAGGGGCGTGATCCCTCCGAGGCTGATGAGGCGGTGCTCGATGCGCAGCTGCGCACGGCCCAGCCGCCGTCCGGCGAAGAGGCGGCCTTCGTCGAAACCGTCGACGCGGACGGGTAAGATAGCCGGCCTTGCCCTGAGCCGGACCGAGGAGCGAAATGTCAGGAATCCCCAGCCAGCCCGGTGAGCCGGTGACCGATGTCGCTCAGCTTGCGGAACATCTCGAGCGCGGAGCCCGGCCTCCGGAGCAGTGGCGCATCGGCACGGAGCACGAGAAGTTCGTCCACCATCTGGAGGACTTCAGCCCGGTCCCCTACGAGGGCCCGCGCGGTATCGGTGCCTTCCTCGAGGGGCTGGTGCGTTTCGGCTGGCACCCGGTCCGCGAAGACGGGCGGATCATCGCCCTCAAGCGCGAGGGGGGCGCCTCGGTGAGTCTCGAGCCGGGCGGGCAGGTGGAGCTCTCTGGCGCCCAGCTCGAGACCCTGCATGAGTCCTGCGTCGAGGTCCGCGAGCACCTCCAGCAAGTGGATGCCGTGGCCCGCGAGCTGCAGATCGGGTTTTCCGGCTTCGGGTTCCACCCGGTCTGGCGACGCGAACAGATCCCCTGGATGCCCAAGGCCCGCTACGGCGTCATGCGCCGCTACATGCCGCAGGTCGGCAGCCTGGGCCTGGACATGATGCTGCGGACCTGCACGGTCCAGGTGAATCTGGACTTCTCCAGCGAGGCGGACATGGTCCGCAAGTTCCGTGTCGGCCTGGCGTTGCAGCCGATCGCCACGGCGCTGTTCGCCAACTCGCCGTTCACCGACGGCCGCCCCAACGGCTACCTGAGTTACCGCAGCCGGGTGTGGGAGGACACCGACCCGGATCGCTGCGGCATGCTTGGCTTCGTCTTCGAGTCGGGCATGGGCTTCGAGCGTTACGTGGACTACGTCCTCGACGTGCCCATGTACTTCGTCTACCGCAACGGGCAGTACATCGATTGCGCCGGCGAGTCCTTCCGCGACTTCATGGCCGGGCGGCTGCCGCAGCTGCCGGGCGAGCGGCCCACGCTCAGTGACTGGGACGACCACCTGACCACCCTCTTCCCCGAGGTGCGCCTGAAGCAGTTCCTGGAGATGCGCGGTGCCGACGGCGGGCCGTGGCGCGGCCTGTGTGCGCTGCCGGCGCTGTGGACCGGGCTGCTCTACGACGATGCGGCCCTGGCTGCCGCCGAGGCGCTGATCCGCGACTGGAGCGTCGAGGAGATCGTCACCCTGCGTCACGAGGTCCCCCGCACGGCGCTCGACACCCCGTTCCGAGGTACCACGGTGGGGGCGTTGGCGCGGGAGGTGCTGACCATCGCCAGCGACGGGCTGCGCAACCGCCAGCGCCTGGACCAGCGCGGGCGGGATGAGCGCCGCCACCTGGAGCGGCTCTGGGAGATCGTCGACGCCGGACGGAGCCCGGCGCAGGAGTTGCTCGATGCCTACCACGGGCGTTGGGGCGGCTCGCTCGATCCGGTCTTCACCGAGTACGCCTATTAGCGAGCCAGGGGGCAGGGCTATGGAGACGGACCCGCGGGCGATCGTGGAACGCTACCTGCAGGCCCTTGAGGAGCGCGACTACGAGGCGGCCCGGGCGTGTCTTGCGGATCAGGGCTTCAGCTATACCAGCCCCATCGCCGCTTACACCCGGGCTGAAGACCTGCTGGATCACGCCATGATCGGCGGCTCGATCGTCCAGCAGCGCCAGGTGGTCAAGTGCTTCGTTGACGGTCCCGACGTCTGCCACATCCTGCGCTACTGCATCCAGCTCTCTGACAAGCAGCAGATCGATCTCGCGCACTGGGCAAGTGTCGAGCAGGGGCGTATCGTGCGCATCGTTGCGATCTTCGATGCCCATGCCTACTGGGCCATGTTCGAGGGAATCGAGCCCCCGGGGAAGCCATGCAGATCGACCTAGCCGCCGCACCGACCGATCCCAGTTCCTACGACGAGCGCAAGCGTCGCCTGGTAGAGACCTTCACCAAGCTCTACCTGCGCCGGGCGTGGCGCCCGCTCGAGCGGCTGATCCGCCGACTGCATGCCGCCGACGCCGGCGCCGTGTTTGCCGAGCTGCCGGTGCCGCAGGTGGTGGATATCCTGCAGGCGGTGAGCGACACTCGCCACGCCGCGCAGATCGTCAACGAGATGCCGCAGGGGCTGCGCCACCAGATCGTCGAGGCGCTGCCCCATAAAGATCTTGCTGAGCTGTTGGAGAACTTCCGCCCCGACGACCTGACCGATCTGATCCAGGCCTTGCCCGAGGAGCAGCGAGAGCACCCGCTCTCTGCGCTGCCTGCGCAGAGCCGGGACGAGCTGGATACGCTGCTCGCCCACGATCCGGGGACCGCTGGCGGGTTGATGACCACAGAGTTCTTCTCCCTGCACGAGGCATGTACGGTGCAGGAGGCCATCGATGCGCTGCGCGGTTACGCCGACGCAGAGATGGTCTTCTACCTCTTTCTCACCGACGATGGCGGCCACTTGACCGGGGTGATCTCGCTGCGCCAATTGCTCCTTGCGCCGGGGGAAGCCCAGGTGGCCGACGTGATGAGCCGCCGGGTGATCCGGGTACGCACCGAAACCGAGGAGGAACAGGTCTCGCGGCTCTTCGACAAGTACCGCTTGCTCGCCCTGCCGGTGGTGGACGCGGACGACGGGCTGGTAGGCATTGTGACCGTCGACGACATCATCGATGTCATCGGTGAGTCTACCACCGAGGACATGCTGCGCATGGCCGGTACGCGGCAGTCGGAGATGCTCACCGACTCGGTCTTCCGCATCGCCGGCGTCCGTCTGCCTTGGTTGTTTGCCGCTTTCCTCGGTGGGCTCGGGGCCACCGCTGTGATCGGGCAGTACGAGGACATCCTCGCCCAAGTTATTATCCTCAGCGCCTTCGTGCCCATCATCATCGGCATGGCCGGTAACGTCGGCGTCCAGTCCGCCACGGTCACCGTCCGCGGCCTGGCCACCGGCGCGATCCATCTGCGCGATACCGTGGCCATGGTCTTCAAGGAGCTGCGGGTGGGGCTGTTGCTGGGTGCCTTCTACGGCGTGATCCTCGCCCTCTACGGCTTGTGGATGTACGACAGCCTGCAGCTTGGTCAGGTGGTCGGGCTGACCATCCTGACCAATATGGCCGGCGCGGCCCTGCTGGCGGTCTCCCTGCCGATGCTCTTCGTGCGCCTGAATGCTGACCCGGCGGTGGCGACCGGGCCTTTCGTCACCACCGCCATCGACGTGCTCGGGGTGCTCAACTACTTCGTCATCGCCAGCCTGATCTACGGCCTGTAGCCGGCCCCGGTTCGCCGCGCCGGGATGACGCGGGTACTAGCGCTCGTCCCCCGGTCCGTAGGACACTACCGGGCGTTGCCCAGGCTCCCGGGGGAGCGCAGCGCAGGTCGTTTCGATGTCGGGCCGCAGTCTCTATACCCTGATGTACGTGGTGGCCACGGCCATCTGCGTGGGGATCAGTGTCTACCTCTCGTACTACGGCTACTACAGCCACCTCCAAGAGCTGGCGATCTTCTTCGCCGCCCTGCTCGGGATCTTTCTCTTCGGCACCGACATGCTGCTGCGCCGCTTCCGGCTCGAGGGGCGCAGCCCGATCAAGCCGCTGGCCTTCTTCGTCATCGTCGCTTTTTTCAGCGGCGCGAGTAACTACAACTTCCTCTACACCAACTTCATGGAGCGGGACATGGCCGAGCGCGTGGTCAGCGACCAGTTCTCGGTCTTCCGTGACGACCTGACCGCCACGCGCAGCGTGCTCGGCGAGGCGCCGATCATCGACCGGGTCGCCGAGCAGCGCCGCGAGCTGGCCCGCGCGCTGGATAACCTCGACACCCAGATCAACGATCCGCTGCGCCCCGGCTGCGGGGCGCGCTGCCGCGAGCACATCGAGCAGATCCACGATCAGCTTGGTGGCGCGCCGACAGAGCTCGCCGTGCCCTCGCCGGATGCCGGCGCCGAGGCCAACGAACGCTGGTACGAGCACTTCCGCGAGGCGGTCATCAACGACTTCGAGAACGGCGTCGTGCCCGAGGCGTACCACCGGACCCGGGAGCTGATCGGACAGATCGACGCCCTGCTCGAGCGCTACGACGACCCGTACCGCGCGCTGGCCGAGGAGCTCGAGCGGCGGGAGCGAGCCCTGCTGGAGCGCCGAGACTTCGAGATCATTGCTACCCTGCGCACCCACTCCCGCGAGGTGCAGCGCCGCGCCAACGTGCTTCTGCCCGAGGCGGATCAGGTGCAGCACCGCGTCATCCGTTCGGAGCTGGATAAGCTCGGCGAGATCCCGATCAGTGTGCGCGACGGCTTCATCGACCGCCCCAACCCCGGGGTGACGGCGGTCTCGGTGATCCTCGGGGTGTTCGTGGACGTAGCCCCGGTGCTCTTCGCCTGGCTGATCTTCGCGCCGGCGTCAGCCGGCGCGCGCGGTGGCGGTACCACCGGTCGGGGACGTAACCGGGTGGCGACGCGCTAGCGGGCAAGGAGGGGAAACCGTGGTCGAGCCCAGGGAGTCACGCTGGCAGCTGCGGCGCTACTACGAGCGCCGCCCGGAGCAGGAGTCGCCGGCCGAGGAGGGCGGCGAGCAGGAGCCGTCCTCGGCCCCCACGCCGTGGCCCTCGCCGGAGGAGCGCCTGGCCGCCGACGTAGAGCCGGTGCAGCGCGGCGCGCTGATCGACGACAACATCGACCAGCGCCAAGGCAATTACCTGATCTCTTTTGGCTTTCCGGGCTCCGGCAAGACCACTTTCCAGTCCTTCCTGGCCTACTACGTCACCCACATCGGCCCCTTCGAGGCCCAGCCGCTCATCGCCCCGGAGCAGAGCGTCCAGGGCTGGGAGCCGATGGCCATCTTCAACGAGTGGATGCGCATTTGGGGCCAGGGACGCTTCCCCCCGGCAAACCCGGTGGACGAGGGCGACATCCGCGAGCTGAGCTTCCGGGTCCGGCCGCTGCAGGGTACTGGCGAACCGGTGGATCTGAGCTTCCTCGAGGCCTCCGGTGAGCTCATGACCCAGGTGGTGGCCGACCGGGTGCGTGACCCGGCCATGATCGAGACCCTCAGCCGCTACTTCGCCAACGAGCAGCTGCGGCTGATCCTGGTGTTGGTGGTCGACCCGGAGCACGGCGAGGAGAACGACATCCTCTTCCAGAACCTGCTCGCCTTCCTCGATCTGCACTTCCCGGCCCTGCGCGGGCGCACCTCTCTGGCGGTACTGGTCTCCAAGCCGGAGCAGGCCCTGCGCCGGCTGCAGGAGCGCGATGAGCACTACCGCCGTTACGAGGAGCTCAGCGCCGACGCCTGCGAGGCCTTCGTGCAGCGCTTTGCGCCGCGCACCTACCGCATCCTCGACGGCTGGACGGACCAGGATCGGGTGCAGCTCATGGCGCTGCACCTGGGCACGGTGACCGACGGCGAGCACGGGCCGCGGCTGCAGGAGCCGGACTACGACGACATCCGCGACATCTTCGCCTGGATCTACGGCCAGTTCGGCGGCGGGCGGATGGGCCCGACCTGGTGGCAGCGCATCCTGGAGTGGCTGCGCCTATGAGCGAAGCGGCGCCGACGATCCTCGGCCGCTGCGCCTTCGCCACCGTGCGCGGACTCACCGTCCATGGCAGCGGCGCCCTGGCCGGGCTGTCCGGGTTCCCCCAGGCGGTGGAGTTCCGCGGCCGCGGTGGCGACGACCACGCCCTGCCGGCCGCCGGGGAGCAATTGGTCTTCCGCCGCGTGGTGCGTTACCAGGACGGCGCCGACCCCGAGCGCGGTGGTCGCCTGGATCTGATCGGTACACTGGTCCGCCGCCTGGATGCCAGCCGTCGGGTGGGCTATGCCGGCGCCTGCGTGGCGGTGGCCCACCGCGACCTGGAGGCGTACGCCGCGGCCCTGGACGAGGCGCAGGGTCTGGTCCGCCAGGTGGACGAGGTCCTTGCCGAGGGCAGCGCCGCGCGCTGGTCCCGGGAGGCCCGCGGCGATCGGGAAGCGGGCCGCCGGCGCTTCGCGTTCGAGGGCCGCGGCGCCGGTCGCGTGCTTTGGCTCCACCGCGGCACCGCCGCCGAGGCCGATCCGGCGCTGGTCCCGGAGGCCCTGCGCCAGCTGGCCTGGCTGGATGCCTACGCGCTCACCGGGGTGTTGATCTTCCCGGCGGCACGGCCGGGCTCGCGCGCCGTGGACAGCGACCTGATCGCCGGCTTTCGGCGCGCCAAGCAGCAGGAGATCGAGGGCGTGGAGGCGGGCTTCCGGGCCGAGTTCGAGCGCCGCCTGGCGGAGATCGAGTACGAGTACCAGGCCGCCACCCGGGCAGCGTCGCCGCCGCAGCCCCGCGGCGACGACTAGGGCACCACCAGCACCGGGAGCTGCACGGCCTCGATCAGCGAGCGGGTGTCGTGTTCGGCTAGCAGGGCGCTGCGGCGGCTGATGATCAGCTTGTCCACGGGGGCACGGCTCAGGTGCCGGGCCAGGGCGGTCGGCGATCCGGCGGGCGTTAGCCACTGGGCGTTGGGGCAGTGCCGGGCCGCCCAGGCGCGGGCCGGGTCGTCGCCGTCGGGTAGGGGAGCCGCGTGGTCGGGGATGAACCGGGCCAGGATCTCACCCTCGCCGAGCAGGGCGGCGGCACGGGTCAGCGTCCGGACGCCCGGCTCGCCGGATTCGACGACCACGGCCACGCCGTGCCCCGTGCGGGGCTGCAATGGCCGCTCGAAGACCATCACCGGCCCCGGTGTGCCGAAGACGATGGCGCGGGCCGTGGAGCCGATGCGCAGCCCGCGGGCACGGGCGTAGCCCACCTTGCCCAGGACCAGCAGATCATCGCGGTTAACCAGGCTCAGGGTCTCGCGGACGACCCCGCCCCGGCAGACCTCCAGGCGGTAGTGCACGCCCCGGTGCCGGCCAGTCTGCGCCAGCGCCTTGCGGATCGCCTCGGCACGGGTGCGCATGCGCTGCTCTTCGATGCCGGTCTCCAGGGGGCGGACGGCCCCGGAGAGACCCATCTCGCGGGCCCAGGGGTACCCGGCACAGCGCAGCAGCGCCTCCTCCTCGACGAAGATCGCCAGCAGCTCGGCGCCGAGCTGGGCGGCCAGCTCGGCGGCCGCCTCCAGCGCCTCCAGACTGGCCCGCGAAGCATCCAGCAGGACGACTACCCGGCGCGGTGACCCCTGCTCCGGCATGCGCTCAGTCATCGTCATCCTCCGCGGCCTCGTCCGCATCGCCCCCGCCGCGCCGGCGCTGGCTCCGGGCGAATGCCTCCAGGCGGTCGGCCACGGCGCGGTTCACCGACCCCTGCGGGTACGCACCGGCATCATCCCAAACGCCGGCGGGCCGGCCGGTGAGCAGCTCCAACGCCTCATCCACATGGCTCAGCGGGTAGATGTGGAACTGCCCGGCGGCCACTGCGTCGCGCACCTCCTGGCGCAGCATCAGGTGCACCACGTTGCTCGCCGGCAGCGCCACCCCCTGCCGGCCGGTCAGCCCGCGCCGCCGGCAGACCTCGAAGAAGCCCTCGATCTTCTCGTTCACCCCCCCGACGGCCTGCACCTCGCCGAGTTGGTTCACCGAGCCGGTGACGGCGATGCCGTGATCCAGCGGGACGCGGCCGATAGCCGAGAAGAGCGCGCAGAGCTCGGCCACCGAGGCGCTGTCGCCGTCGATGCCGCCGTAGGACTGTTCGAAGGCGAGGCTCGCTGAGAGAGACAGGTCGCCCTCCGGGGCGAAGCGGCTGGCGAGAAAGCGCGAGAGGATCATCACCCCCTTGGAGTGGATCTTGCCGCCGAGTTTCGCCTCGCGCTCGATGTCCACCAGCTGCCCGCGCCCGGGGCGGGCGGTGGCGGTGATCCGCGTCGGCCGGCCGAAGCCGAAATCGCCCAGCTGCAGGACCGAGAGCCCGTTGACCGAGGCGGTGTGGTGCCCCTCGGTGTGGATCACCAGCGTGCCGCGCTCGATGGTCTCCTGGCTGCGATCGCGGATGCGCCCGGCGCGACGCTCCTGGGCGGCGAGGGCGCGCTCGATGTGGTCTTGGCCGATAATCTCGGCGCCGTCGCCGGTGGCGTAGTGATCCGCCTCCTGCAGCAGATCGGTGATGGCCCGCGCGCCGGCGGCCAGCCGCTCGCTGTCATCGGCCATGCGGCTGCCGTGCTCGATCACCCGGGCCGCGGCGAAGCGGTCCAGGTGGCGTAGACGGCGCTGGCGGACCAGGGTGGCGAGCATACGGGCGTAGAGCTGCTGGGTCTCGGCGTCCCGGGGCAGGTCGTCCTCCAGGTCGGCCTCGACCTTGAACAGCTCCGGGAAGTCCGGGTCGTAGGCCGAGAGCAGGTAGTAGATCATCCGGTCGCCCAGCAGGACCACCTTGGTGTGCAGGGGCATGGGCTCCGGTTCCAGGGTGACCGTGCTCCAGAAGCCGTGGACTTGCTCCAGGGATTCGATGCGGACTTCGCCGGCGGAGAGCGTGCGCTTGAGCGACGGCCAGGCCAGCGGCTGGGTAAGGATGCGGTGGGCATCGATGATCAGATAGCCGCCGTTGGCATGGTGCATGGAGCCGGGGCGGATCAGGTTGAAGTCGGTGAGCAGCGCCCCCTGGTGGACGTGGTGCTCGGTGCGGCCCACCAGCCGCTGGTGGGTGGGCATGTCCTCGTAGACCACCGGCGCGCCGTCGGCCGGGTCGTGGGAGAGCAGCAGGTTGGCCCGGTAGCGGCCGAGGATGTACTCCACGTGGTCCTGCTCGCCGGAGCGGAAGGCGTCCACGTGCTCGATGATGTCGTTGCGGATGGCGTCCAGGTGGGCGGCGGCCACCGGCAGCTCGCCGTAGCGCTGGCGCAGCTCCTGGATGCGCTGGCCGACCGCCAGCAGCGTCATCTCCTCATTGAGCTTGCGGACCTGCTCCTGGATCTCCTTGCGCCACTTGGGGATCTGCTTGACCACTGCCTGCAGCCGCTCCTGCAGGAACTCGATGGCCTCCTGATAGCGCCGGCGCTCCTCCTCGGGCAGCTGTTGGAACTGCTCCGGCTCGATCACCTCGCCCTCCTTGACCGGGGCGAAGCTAAAACCCGACGGGGTCTGCAGCAGCGTGACGTCGTACTGCTCCGCCTCCTTCTGGATCGCCTCGAAGGCCTCGCGCTGGCGGCGGTTGATCTGCTGGTGCAGCTCCTGCAGCCGGTTCTGGTACTCGTCGCTTTCGAAGGTGGCCGGGATGGTGCTGCGCAGCTCCTCGATCAGCTGCTCCAGATCGTGGCGCCAGCGCGCCCCCTGGCCCGGCGGCAGGCGCAGCAGCCGCGGCCGCGTCGGCTCCTCGAAGTTGTTCAGGTAGCACCAGTCCGACGGCGTCGCCTCCCGCGCGGCACGCTCGGCCAGCAGCCGGTGGACCATCTCCAGCTTGCCGTCGCCCTCCGGCCCCATCACGAACAGATTGAAGCCCGCGGCGCGCATGCTCGCGCCCAGATCCATCGCCTCCAGGGCCCGCTCCTGCCCGGGTGGCCGGTCCATGGCCGACAGCTCCTCGGTGGTGCGGAAACCGAGCTGCTCCGGGTCACAGACCCGGTAGAGGCGTTCCAGCGGAAGGGGTTGGGGTGCGGCCATGCTTGTACGCTCCGTGCCTCGCCTAGTCCGTCTTCTACAGCCCAGACTAGCGGAAAAGGTGGCGGCGAGGAGAGGGGGGACGTGGGCCGGTTGTGGTATGAACTGCAGCGGCCGGGGGGCCGGCCGCTGCGTGGCCGGTGTGGTGGTTTAGAAGTGGTACCCCAAGCCTACGGTATAGGCCCAGGCCCCGTCGTCTTGGAACGCATCGGAGGCATCGCTGCTGCTGCTGAAGAAGAACTGGTACTCGGCGCGGCCGAGGACATAGGTCTTCTCACGCACGTAGTACTTCAGCCCCCCCTCTAGGCCGGCGAAGGCGCTGTTCTCGACGCCGTCGCCGTAGATGCCGCCGAGGCTGGCGCCGATAAATGGCCGCGCGCGGTCTGCAAGGAAGTGGTAGTTGAAGTAACCACGGGTTGCGCCGTTCCAGAAATCATCGGAGAGGCTTTCGCCTTCGATGTTGGCGTAGTTGATGCTTTGCCGAACACCGGCGGCCATGTCGTCCCGCAGATACCAGCCGATATCGCCGGTTACGCCGAACGTCCCGCTATTGAACTTCTGATCGGTGCTGCCGGTACCGGAGATAGAGAACTCCCGCTCGCCTTCCTGCGGACCGACCCCTGGGGATTGTGCGGATGCGGCCACGGGTAGTGCGCCGATAAGGCAGAGGGTAACTGCTGCAGTCTTGAGTCGGATCATAAGATCCTCCTAGCTATTAAGCTTCGGATGGCGTACTCGAAATGCGCCATTGTGTACTTGGCGCAGGCCGTGCTGCGGCGACATCGCGGCAGCTAGCCGTCGCCAACGCACCCTTAGGATGGGCGCTGTGCCCTCGGCTGTCTGCGTGTAACCGCACATAAGCCCATCGGCCGCTACCAACCGCCCGCGACTTGGCGTCATAGGCGGTTGAATGGGACGGCTAACCTCGAACCCCAAGTTTCAGCATCACCAAACCGCCTATGGCTGCAGCAATCCCGAATGCGAAGTACCAGGTTGTGGCGTCCGTGAATCGGCCCGTGAAGGTCTTGTGAACCTGTTCGCCGACGCCCTGCGAGGCGGCGTAGCCGAAATATAGGAGCGCTGCGGCTGCAACGAGAAGGATGATGCCCAAAATCTGATAGCCGTGCATGGCCGTTCCTCCGGTAACTATGATCGGTCCGAGTCATGGCAACACCTCTTGTCGGGTCTTTCTGTGCGATGACGTACTGAGTTCGGCGTCGGATAGACGCAGGAGGATAAGAGGCAGTGCGGCGCTCAGTTTGACGATGGTGTCGAGCTTGCGAAGGGCTTCCGTGGTGTTCCTTAGCCGCGCGGTGACCCTGGGAAGGGCGTGTAGCACCGGCGGTGCCCCCCGGGCGGCGAGCATGCCGCCCAGGAAGGCTGGGATGAGGAGTGCGGGATGACGCAGCCGCTTGTGGATCCGCTCCGCGCGCAAGCGGATGTCCGGGCCGCGGGCTATTAATGTATCGCGTTGGTGGGCGACCCGATCTTTTAACGAAAGCACGGCGGCTACTCCTTGGGTTGCAGGTTGCGGGACGCATCGTGCAGCAAGGTCCGCACCGCATGGCGTGTCTCCGGAAATGCCAGCCGGCGGGCTAGGCGCTTGAGGACGAGCAGGGGGGGGAGCTTAGACTCAACTTTCAAGTGCAACACCCACACCATTTACGGGGCAGGATGTTGCGATGGACAGACGATACCAGCACCTCAGCAGTGAAGAGCGGGGCGCCATCCTGGCGGCCCACACCGACAACAAGAGCGCTCGGGCCATCGCCCGGATGCTCGGCCGCAATGTCAGCACCGTGGCTCGTGAGCTGAAACGCGGTCTCGACCCGGATGACGAGGCGATGCGCTACTGCCCGACACGGGCAGCTCAGGGCTACCGGCTGCGCCGTCAGCACTGCGGTCGCAAGCCCCGTCTGGTCCAGGGCAACTGGCTCTTCAAGCGCGTCGAAATCGGGCTCTGCTTCCTGCGCTGGTCACCCGAGCAGATCGCAGGCAGACTCCGACGGATGCATCCCGACAACCCCGAGTGCCACATCAGCCACGAGACCATCTACGCCAGCATCTATGCCCACCCCAAGGGGGAGCTGAAGAAGGCGATGATCGAGGCCCTGCGCCAACAGAAAGCGACTCGCGGCCGCCGCCGCACAACGCCGGCCGGCGGCTCCATGGTCCCGGACGATCTCCGCATCGTGAATCGCCCGGAAGACATCGAGAGTCGCCTGTTTCCCGGCCATTGGGAGGGCGACTTCATCAAGGGCGCCTACAACCGTTCAGCGGTGGGCACCGTGGTCGAGCGCAAGACCCGCTACGTGGTCCTGAGCAAGATGAACGGCTGCACCGCCCTGGACGCCCTCGAGGGCTTCAGTCGTCAGCTCGGCAAGCAGCCGGCCATCATGCGCCAGAGTTTCACCTACGACCGGGGTAGCGAGATGGCCTGCCACGAAGAGCTGGCCCGGCGACTGAAACTGGATATCTGGTTCGCCGATCCGCATGCACCATGGCAGCGCGGCAGCAACGAGAACACCAACGGCCTGCTGCGCGAGTTCATGCCCAAGGGCACCGACCTGAGCGAGCACAGCCAGACGTATCTCAATGATGTGGCGCGGTTATTGAACCAGCGGCCCCGCAAGGCGCTGGGCTTCGCCACGCCCGAAGAAGCCATGGCTGAGGAGCTTCAGGCCCTCGGCAAAACTGTTGCACTTGATTCTTGAATCCAAGAACTAACTGTTTGATGACAAGGCTATGAGAGGTTGAGGTTTTGGGAGTAGGCGGTTTTCTGGTGGCAATACTTCTTGGAAAATGAGGTGTTTTACATGGGCGCCCTGACCCAGATCTGGTCCCCGGGCTGCAGCGTAAAGTCGTTGGGTAGTGGGGCAGAGCGGCTTGTTGTTTTCAAGTCGCTGTTTTTTCTAGATGCTTGGTGCCGGGAGTGGGACTCGAACCCACATGGGCGATGCCCACTCGATTTTGAGTCGAGCGCGTCTACCAGTTCCGCCATCCCGGCATAGTGCCGTTATTGTACCACGCCACGCGGCGCCGGCCAGCCGCCGGGAGGATAGCAAGTTCAAGGAATCCGGTCGGTGGTCGCCAAGGGTGATGATGCAGTCAGTCGCGTGGTCGGTCGTGAGGTGGTTGGGCTGCCGCGTGGCGGTGTTCACGGCCGGGGATAAGGAGCAATGCATGCGCATCCGATGGAAGCTCGGGACGGGATTCGGCCTGGTGATCGGTCTGGCTGGCGCCCTGGGGGCGGTGGCGGTGTGGCAGCTGGGCACCATCGACGATCATGCCTCGGAGCTCCGTGAGGAGGTGCTGCCGGAGCTGCTGGCGGCACGTCAGATCGAGGCGCACGTCCAGCAGAGTGCCCAGCGCTGGCAGGAGTACGGGCTGACCCACGCGCCCGAGGCCGCCGAGCGCGCCGCCGAGGCCCACGATGAGGCCGTGGCGCAGATCGAGCAGGTGCGCGCGGCGCGTGGCGGTCGCATCGCCGAGTTCGCCGAGGAGGCCGAGGCGGCGATGGACGCCTACCGGCAGGCCACCGACGCCACCGCCGAGGCCGTCGGGCGGCTGCGCGAGAAGCGCGAGGGCCTGCTGCGATCGGCCAACATTGCCCTGGAGGAGACGCAGTACCTGCTCGATGAGCAGCGCGAGCGGGTCGAGGCCGCCCAGGCGGCGGACTTCCAGCCGCCGGCCGGGCAGAGTGCTGCCGAGGTGCGCAGTCAGCGACTGCAGGATCTCTCGCGGCTCAACGAGATCCGCATGGTCACCGGCGATATCCACCGGGCTGCCCTGCACTCGCTGGAGACGCGCGACCCGACCCGTCTGCAGGGGGCCCTGCCGGGGTTTGGGCAGGTGCAGGTGCACTTCAGCATCCTGCGCGCCACCGCTGCCGACGAGCAGGAGCGGCAGCTCCTCGAGGAGATCAACGACGCGATTGTCGAGTATCAGGATTACGCGACGGGGCTGGCCGCGGCGCAGGAGGAGCTGGCCGAGCTGCGCGAGGAGCGCGCCGAGACCAGCGCCCGGGCCCTGGCTGCGGTATCCGAGCTGGCCGGGCACACCGCCGAGAGTGGTGAGCGGGCCAGCGACGGTGTGGTCGGAGTTGTCCGGGAGGCGGGGGCGACCCTCGTCATCGGTCTTTTGCTGGTCGGCTTGCTGGCCTTCGGTACGGCGGCGTGGACGACGCGGTCGCTGACCCGGCCGCTGGGTCAGTTGGTTCATGGGCTGCGCGATATCGCCGAGGGCGACGGCGATCTGACCCGCCGGGTGGATGAGCGCCGTGCCGATGAGCTGGGCGAGGTCGGCTACTGGTTCAATCGCCTGATGGACCGGATCCACGGCATGATCGTGCAGCTCTCCGGGGCCAGCCGGGATGTTACGGACGGTGTGGCGCGGATCGCCGCCAGCAATGCCCAGATCGAATCGGGTATGGTCGAGCAGTCGGACCAGACCCAGCAGGTCTCCAGCGCCATCGAGGAGATGTCGAGCTCGATCCACGATGTCTCGCGCCAGACCAGCGAGGCGGCCACGGCCGCCGTGCAGGCCGGCGAGACGGCCACCGACGGCCAGGAGACGGTCCAGGGGCTGGTGACGCGAATGCACGAGGTGGCCGCCAGTGTCGAGCGGGCCAGCGAGGCGGTGACCGCCCTCGGGCGCAGCGGCGAGCAGATCGGCGAGATCATCTCGATGATCGACGGGATCGCCGAGCAGACCAACCTGCTGGCGCTCAACGCCGCCATCGAGGCGGCCCGCGCCGGTGAGCAGGGGCGCGGTTTCGCCGTGGTGGCCGACGAAGTACGCTCTCTGTCCCAGCGGACGGTGGACGCCACGCGGCAGGTCTCCGAGGCACTGCAGCAGATCCAGGAGCGCACCGATACGGCCGTCACGGGCATGGAGCAGAGTTCGGGGCAGGTCAACGAAGGGTTGGGGCAGGCCGAGGCGGCCGGGGCGGCGCTGCAGCGGATCGTCGAAAAGGCGCAGAGCGTGGCCGAGAACGTGCAGTCCATCGCCACTGCCGCCGAGCAGCAGTCCAACGTCGCCGCCGAGATCGCCCAGAATGTGGATGCGGTCAATCAGGTCACCCAGCAGACCAGCGGCGGCGTCAATCAGGCGGCGCAGACGGCCCAGCAACTGCGCCGCGAGGCCGAGGGGCTGCAGGCGCTTGTTCAACAGTTCAAGATTGATGAGGGCAGCGAACGATCGTGACCGAGTGGCGGCGCAGCGACTTCCATTACGACTTGCCCGAAGGCCTGATCGCCCATCGGCCGGCAGCGCGGCGATCCGACAGCCGGATGCTGGTGCTGCGCACCGAGGATGGGGCGCTGGCCGACCGCCGCTTTGCCGATCTGCCCGACTACCTGCGCCCCGGGGATCTGCTGGTGCTCAACGACACCCGGGTCATCCCGGCGCGGCTGGAGGCGGCCAAGCCCACCGGGGCGCGGGTCGAGGTCTTCATCGAGCGAGTGGAGGATGCCGCCGCCGGGGTACTGATCTGTCAGCTGCGCGCCAACCGGGCGCCGAAGCCCGGTGGCCGGCTGGAGCTGGCCGAGGGGGTGCAGGCCGAGGTGCTCGGGCGCGAGGGCCGCTTTTTCCGCCTGCACCTGACCGGCCTGGCCGACAGCCTGTGGGACTATCTGGAGCGGGTCGGTCACGTGCCGCTGCCGCCCTATATCCGTCGCCCGGACGACGACGAGGACCGCACCCGCTATCAGACCGTCTTCGCCGCCCGCCCCGGGGCCGTGGCCGCGCCGACGGCGGGGCTGCACTTCGATGACGCCATGCTCGAGCGCCTGCGTGCCGATGGGGTGGAGACAGCCCGGGTGACCCTGCATGTGGGGGCCGGGACCTTCGCCCCGGTGGAGAGCGACGACCTGAGTGCCCACACCATGCACGCCGAGCGGCTAGAGGTCGGCGCCGAGACAGTGGCGGCGGTGAACGCCACCCACGAGCGCGGCGGCCGGGTGGTGGCGGTGGGGACCACAGTGGTCCGCGCGCTGGAGAGTGCGGCGGCCGACGGGGAGCTGGCACCCCACAGTGGCGAGACGCGGCTTTTCATCACGCCGGGCTACCGGTTCCGTGTCGTGGACGGGTTGCTCACCAACTTCCACCTGCCCGAGTCGACGCTGCTGATGCTGGTCAGCGCCTTCGGCGGTTACGAATCGGTCATGGCCGCCTACCGCCACGCCGTTGCCGAGGAGTACCGCTTCTTCAGCTACGGCGATGCCATGCTGCTGATCTGATCCGCTCGGGCACCGGCATCGCGGTCCGGCTAGTCGTCGGCGCGTTCGAGCTGCCGGTGACAGCGGGTGCAGCGGTAGATCTGGGTGCCGCGCAGAATGCGGTTGTGGCGGGTGGTGCTCAGCTGCACCTCGCCGCAGCCGCAGCGGTAGCGCCAGCGGCGCTGGACCCCGGGCAGGCCGGTGATGTCGAGGTCGTGGGTGCGCCGTGGCGGGATGCCCATGCGCTCCATCATCCCGCGCCAGGCGGCGTCGTGGCCGCGGCTGTCGTAGAGGTGGAAGGCGGCCAGGTGGGCCAGCTCATGGACCACGGTATCCGGCAGGATGATGCGAAAGCCGTCCTCGCGCCGGAGCATGGGCCGATTGAAGGCCACCACCCAGCGGCGCAGGTCGGCCCGGCCGGCAGTCGAGCCGCGGCGCAGCCACTCGACCCGTGGCGTAGAGGCCTGGCGCAGCGCGGGGTAGGTGGCGCCGAACCGCTCCCACCACGCCCCGGTCTCCCGTTCCACCACCCGGGCCCGTTCGGCCACCGACCCCGGCGCGTTCACGAGGAGGCCTCCGCGGTCCCCGGCTCGGTGGTCGCGGCGCTCCCATCGGGGTGCTCCTCTTGCAAGGGGGCCAGCCCCGCCTCCAGCTGATCCACCCAGCGACGGACCTGCGCGGCAGTGACGGTCTCCTCGTGGATCGCCCCGCCGGCGGCGCTCAGGGCCCGCTGCAGGCGATCCTCGCGGCGGCTCGGCGGGCGGGGGTCGAGGTAGCCCTGTTGTTCGAGCCATTCGCGCAGCTCGCCGATCTTGCGCGTTAGGAAGCCGGGGACGGCCTTGTTCTCCAGCGCCTGGAGGATGGCAGCGGCGTCGCCCTGGTGGCCGTCGGCCAGTGCGGCCACGTCGTCGCACATCTTGCTGCCGGCGATGGGCGCCGCGGCGGCCAGGCTGGCCCGGTCGATGGGAGTGCCGCGACCGATGGCGTAGGCCTCCAGCCACGCCTCGGCGACGATGATCCGTACGGCCAGCTCGGCGCGTTCCTGCGCGGTGAACAGCGTTTGCGCCGCGTCGCTGTCGAGCAGGCCGCGCAGCGGGCCGAGGTACTCGAAGCCGGCGGCGAGGATCCGGTGCAACCGGTCGAGATCGTCGCGCAGGACGTGGAAGAGGTGGATGGCCCCGGTGCCCTGCCAGGGATCGATCCATGGGGCCTCCAGCGCGGCGCCGTAGCTGGCCGCGGTGTGGTCCTCCGGCGCCGGCAGTGGGTGGCGCTGCGGCAGGGAAAGATCCCCGGCGGAGGCGCTGCCGCGGGCCAGGCGGCGGACCTCGGCCAGGTCGATCACCGGCGGCTCGACGCCCGCCTGGCGCCAGAGCTGCGGCTCGGTGGTCTGGGCGCTGAGGTAGAAGATCTGCCGCCCGTCCTCCTCGGCCAGGGTGGTCAGGGCGCCGGCCACGGCGGCGAAGCGGTCGTGGTCGGTGGTGGTCAGGGCCTCGTCGAGGAACAGCGGCAGCGGCTCGCGGCCGCGCTCGGCCTCCAGGGCGAAGGCGACCCGCACGGCCAGCAGCAGCTGCATGCGTGTGCCGGTGGACAGCTCGGCCAGGCTGCGGTCGGTGCCGGCGTGTTGATCCCGGGCCAGGAAACGGCCGTTGCCGTCGGCATCGGGCACAAAGCGCAACGTGTACTGGTGGTCGGTGAAGCGCTGCAGCCACGCCTCCGCCCGGCGAAGTGCTTCGGGGCGGCGTTCGCTGGTGTGCTCCTGGCGGACATCGTCCATCAGCCAGCGCCCGGCGTGGCTGAGCAGTGCCTCTTGCAGGCGTTCACCCAGCGCATCGCTGGCGGCCTGGATTTCGGCGCGGGCCTGTTCCAGCGGGCGGGTCTGCTGGACGTCACGGATCCGTTGGCGGATCGAGCCGATGGTCTCGCTGATCTGCTGCGCGTCGCCGGCCCGCGCCAGGCGATCGGCGGCCTCGGCGTGCAGGGTTTCGGCCGAGACCTGTCCGGCGCGTTCGAGGAGCTCCGGGGCGTCGGCCAGGGCGCGGCGGGCGGCCTGCTCTTCGGCCTGCCACTGACGGCGCTGTTCCTGGAGCTGCTGCCACTCCGGGCGCTGCTCCAGTCGCCGGTGCAGCGTGTCCCGATCCTGGTCGGTGATCCCGGCGCGGGCAAAGAGCTGTTCGATGGCCTGGCGCCGCTCCTCGGTCTGTCGAGCCAGATCGGCCCGCCAGCGCTCCAGGTCCTGCTGCTGGCGCAGCGCCTCGGTGCGCTGCTGCGCCCGGTTGGCCAGCGCGTCGACGGCGGCAATCAGGGCCTCGACGTCGTCACCGCCATCTGGAGGCAAGGACTGCCAGGTCTTCAGGAAGTCGCCGATCTCGGTGCGCAGGCGCTCGGCCTCGTTGCGGCGCGCCTCGCGCCGGGCTTCGGCCTCGGCCCGGTCGGCGGCGGCCTGGTTCCAGTCGCGTAGGCTCTGCAGGTAGTGCAGGGTGCTCGCTGCCAGCCGGTTGCCGTCGCCGCCGAGCTGGCGGGCGCGGCGCGAGAGATCCTCGCGCAGGCCTTGCAGCTCGCGCTTGCACCGTTGCTGTTCGGCGGCGCGCTGGTTGTGCTGTTCGCGCCGCTCCGCGGCGTGGAGCAGGGCGTCGAGTTGTTCCAGGCAGGAGCCGACGGCCTCGTGTTCCCAGGCGCGGGGCTGGGGGAGCTCGGTCGGGTAGCGTCGCCGGGCGGCATCGCGCAGCGCGTCGGCCTGAGGCGCACGCAGGACCGCGCTGGCGGCGTAGATCAGGGCTGCGGTGGTACCGACGGCGGCCGCCACCCAACCGGGATGCCACTGCCACTGCGGCTCGAGCCAGAAGAGGGTGCCGACCAGCGCCGGCGGGGCGCCCATGCCCAGCACGCCGGCCGTGCCGGCGAGGATGCCGGGGCGGGTCGGCTGGCGGGCGCTGAGCCAGTGGATCAGCTCGCGCCGTCCGGCGCGCACCGTTTCGGCCCGGGGCAGGCGGGGATGGTCCGGATCGGCGAGGCGGGTCAGCTCCCGTTCCAGGGCGGTTAGCTCCGCCTCCGCGCGCTGGTACGGCTCCAGCTGCTCCTCCAGGGTGCGCAGCGCCGCCGGGTCGATGCGCACGGCGGCGGGTTCCGAGGCGCCGAGGGCCTCGGCGATCTCCTGCTGCCGCCGCCGGGCGGCGGCAGCATCCTCCTCGGCCTGGCGGCCCTCCCGCTCGCGTTCGCTGAGTTCGCGCAGCAGCTGCCGGTGGCGCTGCAGGGTCTCAGCGTCGGGGGCGGCATCGGGCAGGCGGGTATCGGCCAGCTGCCGGGCGCAGGCCTGTTCCGCCTCGGCGAGTTTCTCCTGCTCGGTGTGGATGCGGTCCCGGGCCGCCTCTTCCTGCTCCAGGCGCTGGAGTTCGTCGCCGTGCAGGTGGTCCATCCCGGTGGGGAAGTGCGCCAGCTGGTCGTCGATGCGTCGCAGCTCGGTCCGCGCCGCCGCCAGTTCGCCGGCCTGGCGCAGCTGCTCGGCCTCGTGTCGGGCCTGCTCGGCGGCGCGGTACTCCGCCTCGAGCTCCGCCAGGCGCTGCTCGTCGGCGATCAGGTTCTCGTGTTCATGTCGCCGCTCCCGCCACTCCTTGCGCGCCCGTTCCAGGGCGCGGGCCTCGGCATCGCCGTGGTTGCGCTTGAGGTGGAACGGGCCGTTCTGGGCGGTCAGCGCCGCCAGGTCATACCCGCCGGCGAGTTCGCGGACCAGCTCTCGGCCGATTTCGGCGTCGGTGGCCCCCGGATCGGTCAGTCCTTCCACCTGCAGGGCGTAGCAACCGAGCAGGTGGGGCGGGGGCAGGGCCGGCGGATCGGCCGGGGCGCCGTCGCGGTACCAGGTGACCCGGTCGCCGACCCGGGTGACCTGCATGGGTCCGACGGCCGTTTCCACGTCGGCTTCCAGGTGCACCGTGCCCGCCATGCGCCGCCCCGGCTCAAGCAGGGCGCGAAGGGCACGGATCAGGCTGCTCTTGCCCGAGGCATTGGGGCCGACGATCAGCTGCAGCCCGTCGGCGGTATCCTCGACGGTGAAGCCCGGATCGATGCCGGGCAGGCGCAGGATTCGCAGCCGGCGCAGTCTCACGATGCGGCCTCCCGGTCCTGGGCCAGGAGGCGCTCCAGGGCTTGGCGGGCAGCCTGTTCGAGGGCTTCGGCGATGCGCGCCTCGTCCAGGCGGGGAGACTCCAGCCCCCAGAAAGTGCGCTGCCGGGCGACCGCCTCGAGTTCCGGCCGGGCGCGGCGGATCAGTTCGGCACGCTCGGCATCGCCCGGCTGGCGCCGCAGGATCAGTAGGCGCCGTGCCAGGAGTCCAACCGGATCGCTGCCCTGTGCCAGGCGTTCCAGGTCGAGCGCTGGCTCCGTGGCCATGCGCACGGCCTCGACAAAGTAGTGGACCCCATCGCGCACCTCGTGGAGCTCGGCCAGACCGGTCTCCTGCAGGCGCGCCTCGATTCCGGCACCGGGTGCGGGGCGCCCGGTGATCTGCAGCCGGCAACCCACCGCCTGGGCTTCGGCGCCGTTGCGGCTCAGCTCTAGGTGGAGGGCGTCAAGCGCCGCCATCACCCGTGGGTGGAGCTCATCGGCGTGGTCGATGCTCTCGGCGCTGACCGCCAGCGACTCCCAGCGCAGCGGGGCCAGCGGGACATGCTCGGCCTCGATGCGCCCGGGACCGTCGACCTGGATCCACCAGGGGCCGCGGGCGCCCGGTTCGCCGGGGTCGAGGCCGAGTACGCTGCCTAGATAGCCGATGGGCCGGGGGCCGCTCAGCATGTCCGGACGGTGGATGTGGCCAAGCAGCCAGGCGTCGGTGTCCGCGGCTTCCAGATCCGCCGAGCGCACCGGCGCGTAGCGGCTGCCGGTCTGGTCCCGGTCGCAGTGGAGCAGGCCGATGCGTGGCCGGGTGCCGGTCCGCCGCGGGACAGGGTGCGCCAGGGGGCTGTCGGGGGCGGTGGTGCCGGGGAAGGACCAGCCGAGGATCTCCACCCCGCCGATTTCGACGGTTTCCCAGGTGCCGTTGTGACCGAGCAGCTGAAAGGCCGGGAGGCTCTCGGCCAGGCGGGGTAGGACGTCGCCGTCGTGGTTCCCGGAGACGCCGGCGACCGGTATGCCGTGGGCAGCCAGGCGCTCCACGCCGCTGCGCAGATCGGGGAACGCCTCATAGAGGTCGTCGCTGTCCTCAACGACGTCTCCGGCCAGCAGGACGGCGTCGGCACCGTCTCGCACGGCACGCTCCACGCACATGGCCCAGGCAGCCGCCGGGGTCAGACGGCCGGCCGGATCGATGGTCGAGGGGATGCGGCTCGGGCGGCGCCCCAAGTGCAGATCGCCGATGGCAAGAATGCGCGCGGGCACGGTTTTCCCATTATGTGGTGGAAACCCATCTATGCTAACACCCGCAAGCGGCAAGCAGCGCTTGTCGACAAACGGATGCAGGAAGATGCATCCGTCAGAGGTGTCGCATGCGCGGGGGGTCGCGGGGCGGGTATCGTTAACCCCGCATTCGGCAAAGGGAGCTTGCCGAGCCACCCCGAGCAACGGCGTGAGAGCCCGATAGGGGCGGATAGGGAGATCCGCGGTGAATCCCGCCGAATGTAGGGGCCTGGGGCGGGGTGGTCAAGGACGACCACCCGCCCGCGGGGCCCGCCTCCTGGCCGAAAGCCTTTATACTAGGTGCGTCCGTGGTGCCGGACGTGCCTCGCGCCGTCCAGCGCCGGCCCTCGCCGCGCAGAAGGAGGTGGCTCTGGTGAACCGTCGGCGATCCCTGAGCGGAGCGCTGTGCCGCATGCTTTTCGTGTTGGCGCTCCCGGTCCTGTCCGGTTGCGCGCAGCTGGTTAGCTATTCGGTGGAGCAGGACGAGGTCCAGGCCCACCTCGATACCCGGTTGGAAGCGCTGCGGGATGCGCGTCTGCAGAGCCCGCTAGCGGCCTTCGACTTCTCGGTTCGCACCGCCGATGTCACCCTGGGTCCGGAAGAGGCGCCGGACCGAATCCAGCTCGATATCCTGGGGCGTGCCGGCGTGGACCTGCTCATGGGGCAGGAGTCCGCGGGCGTGGCCCTGCGCCTGCGCGGCCTGCCGGATTATGACCATGAGGCCGGTGCGGTCTACGTCCGGGAGCTGGAACTGGTGACCAGCCGGGTGGAGTCGCGCTGGTTCAACGGCGAGGTGACGGAACTCGTCGATCCGGTGGTCGGCCTGGTCGGCGAACACCTGGAGCGGACCCCGGTCTACGAGATCGAGCGCGACAGCGCCACCGGGAGGGTCCTGGGTCGGGTCCCGGCGGAGGTGCGGGTCGAGCCGGGGCGGCTTGTGCTAAGGCCGCGCTAGACCGTGGCATTCACCCCCGAACAGAGGCAGGTCATCGAGCACCCGGGTGGGCACGCCCGGGTGAGCGCTGCGGCCGGGTCCGGCAAGACGGCGACCCTGGTGGCCCGGGTGATCGAGTTGCTGCGCCGCGGCGCGGACCCGGCACGAATCCGGGTCCTGATGTTCAACCGCTCGGCCCGGGAGGACTTCGAGCGCCGCCTGGCGCTGGCCATCCGCGAGGCCGGTCGGCGGGACCGGGTCTCGGTGCAGACCTTCCACAGCGCCGGCTACCGACTGCTGCAGCGCCTGGAGGCCGAAGGGGTGGTGCCGCGGCGGCGGCTGGAGAGCGCCGAGTGGGTCGCCCGCAAGCTGGCGCGCAATGCGCTGGAGGCCGCGCTGGAGGATCGGGACGAGGCGGAGGCGGTGGAAGACGATGCCGTCGATGCCTTCCTGGCCTTTGTCGATGTGGTCAAGGCCGATACCCGCGAGGCGTCCGTCATCCATGCCGAGGCCCCCGCCCTGCTGGGCACGTCGCTGCCGGGCCATTATCTCGAGGCCTACCGGCGCTTCGAGGCCCTGCGCGACGACCAGCAGCTGCGCCTTCTCAATGACTTGATCCACGAGCCAGTCCAGGCTCTGTTGGCCGACGACGCCCTGGCGCGGCGTTTTCGCAACCACTTCGATCACCTGATCATCGACGAGTACCAGGACGTCAACGAGGCGCAGCAGCAGCTGATCCGCTGCATCGCCGGCGAGCGGGCCGCGGTGATGGTCGTCGGCGACCCGGATCAGTGCGTCTACCAGTGGCGCGGGGCGCGGCCGGAGTACATCGTGCGCCGTTTCGATGAGGACTTCCCCGGCGCTGCCGGCTACACCCTGCCGCACACCTTCCGTTTCGGCCACACGGTGGCGTTGCTGGGCAATCACTCCGTGGTGCGCAACCGCCAGCGCGACGGCAAGCTCTGCCTGGCGGCGCCCGATAACCCGGCCACCGAGGTGCGCCGCTGTACCGACAGCGATCCGGAACTCTACCGGCGCATCCTCGCCGAGCACCGCGCCGCCGGTGGACGTCTTTCCGATGTGGCGGTCCTGGTCCGGCTCTACAGCCTGGCCGCGCCGCTGGAGCTGGAGCTGCTGGAGGCCGGCGTGCCGCTGCGTCTGGAGGGGCGCGCCGGGCTCTTTCAGCGTCGCGAGGTCCGTGCGCTGCTCGGCTACCTACGCTACGCCGCCGGCCTGTTGCGCGAGCCGCTGCCCGATGGCGCCGGTCCGGCGGAGTTGCTGACCGAGATGCTGATGCTACCGGTGGCCGGCCTGCGTCGGCCCGAGGCGCAGGCGGTGGCCCAGGGGTATGCCGACGGGCGGCTGCCGTTGCCCCGCAGCCTCGCCCGCGCCGCTGGGGATCTGCCCCGCTGGAAGGGGCGGCGGCTGCGCCAGCGGATGGCCTCTCTGGAAGCCCTGGGGGCATTCCGACGCGACGATCCCGTGGCCGATGTGCTCGATGAGATCGTCACCGAGCTTTCGCTCTATGAGGCCATCGCCAGTGGTTCGCCCAGCGCCGAGACGGCCACTGACCGCACCATGATGGTCGACGCCCTGCGCCGTTTCGCGGCCAGTGGCGGTTGGGGGCTGACCGAGTTCCTGGAGCGCTGCGACGAGCTCATCGCCCGCTCGGCGCAGTGGCAGGACGCGCCCCCCGAGCAGGCCGTGCGGGTGACCTCCATCCACCGGGCCAAGGGGCTGGAGTGGCCAGTGGTGATCGTCCCCGGGTTGGCGGAGGGGACCTTTCCCTACGGCGCCGGTGAGGCCACGGCGGCGGATCTGGAGGCCGAGCGGCGGCTGTTCTATGTGGCGGTGACCCGGGCTCAGCAGCGCCTTTACCTGGTGCATCCCCAGGATCCACGCCTGGAGCGGGCGCTGCAGCGTGGGCGGGCGGAGCAGTTTGATCCGAGCCGGGCGGTGGCTTCGCGCTTTCTTGCCGAGGCGCAGCCGGAACGCTCCGTCGCCGCCGGGGCGGCGCTGCACCGCGGCGAGGCGCCCGATGAGCGGCTGCGCACCCGGGTCATCGGTGACTACCTGGCGGCCCTGCAGGCGCATGAGGCGGTCGCCGGCTGAATGCGTTTACGCCGTCGGGCGCAGTGCTTAGGCTCGGAGCGCGCCGGGGGTTGAGCCGTTGCGGGGGAGAGACGTTGGCTAAGCGCACAGAGGGTGAGCAGGATCCGGTCCGCGGGCTGGCCGGGCGGCTGCAGCGGCGTTACCGCGAGCGGATCGCCGGCGAGCTGGTGTTGCCCGCCCGTCCGGCGCGCACTGCGGGATTGCCCGAGGAGCTGGCCCCGGCCCTGGTCACAGCGCTGCGCCAGCGCGGTATCGAGCAGCTCTACAGCCATCAGCGCCAGGCGTGGGAGCGGGTCCGCGCCGGGCGGCATATGGTGGTGGTCACCCCGACCGCCTCGGGCAAGACGCTCTGCTACAATCTGCCCGTCCTCCACGAGGCGCTGACCGGCGGTGGCAAGGCCCTCTACCTCTTCCCCACCAAGGCGCTGGCCCAGGATCAGGTGGCCGAGCTGCACGAGCTCAATCAGGCCGGTGGGCTGGGCGTGCGCGCCTTCACCTTCGATGGCGACACCCCCGGGGATGCCCGTAAGGCGGTGCGGACCAAGGGCGATATCGTCGTCTCCAATCCGGATATGCTCCACCAGGGGGTGTTGCCCCACCACACCAAGTGGGCGCAACTGTTCGAGCAGTTGCGCTACGTGGTGGTGGACGAGATGCATACCTACCGTGGGGTGTTCGGCTCCCACGTGGCCAACCTGTTCCGGCGGCTGCGGCGCATCTGCCGCTTCTACGGTGCGGACCCGGTCTTTATCTTCACCTCGGCGACCATCGCCAACCCGCGCGAATTGGCCGGGCGGCTGATCGGGGAGCCGGACGTCGAGGCGATCACCGAAAGCGGCGCCCCGGCCGGGGAGAAGCGGCTGCTGCTGTGGAACCCGCCGGTGATCGATCCCGACCTGGGGATTCGCGCCTCGGCGCGCTCGCAGACCACCCGCATCGCCCGTCTCGCCGTGCGCAGTGGCCTGAAGAGCATCCTCTTCGCACGCAGCCGGCTGATGGTCGAGGTGCTGACCAAGTACCTGAAGGACGTCTTCGACAGGGACCCGCGCCGGCCGCCGCGGGTGGCCGCCTACCGGGGCGGTTACCTGCCCACCGAGCGCCGACAGACCGAGCAGGCCCTGCGCGCCGGTGACATTGAGTGCGTGGTGGCCACCTCAGCGCTGGAACTCGGGGTGGATATCGGCAGCCTCGACGTGGCGTTGCTCAACGGCTATCCCGGAACCATTGCCGGCACCTGGCAGCGCCTCGGCCGGGCCGGGCGGCGCAACCGCACAGCGCTGGGCATCGTCGTGGCCACCAGCGAGCCGCTGGATCAGTACATGGTCCGCAACCCGGACTTCTTCCTGGGTGCCTCGCCGGAGCACGCCCGCATCGACGCGGATCAGCTGTTGATCCTGCTCGATCACGTGCGCTGCGCCGCCTTCGAGCTCCCCTTCCGGCGCGGCGAGACCTTCGGCGGCGAGGATCTGGAGGAACTGCTCGATTACCTGGTCGAGCAGGGGGTGCTCCACCGCGAGGGTGAGCGTTGGCACTGGGTGGCGGACAGCTACCCGGCCAGCGAGGTCAGCCTGCGCTCGGTGGCCGACGGCAATTTCGTGGTCATCGACACCACCGACGGCGCCCGGCGAGTGATCGCCGAGGTGGACTACACCGCCGCACCGATGACCCTCTACGAGGGCGCCATCTACATGATCCAGGCGCGCCCCTACCAGGTGGAGCGCCTCGACTGGGACGGCCGCAAGGCCTACGTCCGCGAGACGCGGGCCGATTACTACACCGACGCCATCGACTACACCCGGCTCAAGATCCTCGAGCGCTTCGAGGGCCAGCGCAGTGGCGATGCCGAGGCCGCCCACGGCGAGGTGCATCTGGTCCGGCGCATCGCCGGTTACAAGAAGATTCGCTATTACACCCACGAGAACATCGGCTTCGGGGAGATCGAACTTCCCGATCAGGAGATGCACACCACGGCGACCTGGTGGACCATCGAGCCGGGTGCACTGGAGCGGGTCTTCGAGACGCGCCACCGGGCGCTGGATGGGTTCCTCGGCGCGGCCTATGCCCTGCACCACGTGGCGGCGCTGCGCCTGATGTCCGAGCCCGGTGATCTGGGCCGGGCCGTGGGCGATGGGGACGCCGAGTGGTTTGCCGTCACCGGTCCGCGCGGGCGCGGCCAGCTCCGGGATGCCAGCGGTGAGGTGCGCGGGGTTGAGGAGGCCGAGCGGTTCCAGCCGGCGGTCTTCCTCTACGACAACTACCCGGGTGGTGTGGGGCTCTCGGCGCCGCTGTTCGACCAGCGGGCCGCCGTGGTGGCCGATGCCCACGACCTGGTCCAGGGGTGCGCATGCACCCACGGCTGTCCGGCCTGTGTGGGGCCGGTGCTGGCCTCGGAGGAGACCCGCGGGCAGTCGCCGCGGGCTGCGGCGCTGACGGTGCTTGAGCTGCTGATGGGCAGCGGCCCGGCCACGGATCCGGATGCAAGCGGGGCCCTGCAATGAGCGTGCTGAGCGCGGTTAGTCATGAACGATCTGCCGAATACGCTGCTGCGCGGGTTCTAGTGAGTTCGTGACGTTGATGGGGGCTGCAAGACTCGAGGCGGCGTTGCATCACGCCTACATGGCCGGATTCAAGGCCTTTGTGACGCTCTTACCGTTTCGTTGGCCGCTGGTTTTTGAGGGGCCGGGTTCGGTCGCGGCGCTGTGTCGGCACATCGCTGAGGTTGGTCACCGACGCGTGTTGGTGGTGACCGATTCTGAGCTGTTGCGAAAGGGCGTGGTGGCACCGGTGGTCACCGATTTGGAGCAACAGGGGGTCGAGGTCGTCCAATATGATGGCATTGTCACCGAGCCTTCCGTGACGCAGGTCGAGGCCGGGCTGGCGGTCCAGCAGGAGATGGATGGCCAGGCCATCCTGGCCCTGGGCGGCGGCTCGGTGCTGGATGCTGCCAAATTGATCGCCGCGCGTGCCCGAAACCACCGCAGCGTGGCCGAGCTGACCGGTTTGTTGCGGGTCCGCCGGGGGATGCTGCCTCTTTACGCCGCGCCGACCACCGCCGGCTCAGGTTCCGAGGTCACGGTGGGGGCCGTCGTGCGCGACGATACCCGGCAGGTCGGCAAACGTGCCGCCATGGACCTGCGCCTGTTGCCTCGGGCCGCTGCCCTCGACGCCCATCTGATGACCGGTTTGCCGCCTTACTGGACCGCAATCACGGGCCTGGATGCCCTGAGCCACGCCGTGGAGGCATATCTGTCACGCAACGCGACGCGGCAGACCGACCATGATGCGCGAGAAGCGGTGCGACTGGTAAGCGGCAATCTGGAGGCTGCATGGCGCCAGGGTAAGGACCTGGAGGCCCGGCAGGCTCTGGCCCGGGGGGCGCACCTGGCTGGCCGCGCCTGCACTGTGGCGGGGATCGGCTATGCCCACGCCATCGCGCACCAGGTGGGGCCGTGGTGTGGCCGTCCGCACGGGGAAGTGGTCGCCGCGACGTTGCCTCTGGTTCTGGAGGCCTACCGGTCCGCGGGAGAGGGTCGCCTTGCCCAGCTTGCCGATCCAGTTGGGGTAGGTGACAGCGGTGCTCCCGCGGCGGCCTTGATCCGCCGCCTGCATGAGTTCAACCGGTTGTTCGGTATTCCCGACGCCTTTGAAGGGCTCAGGCAGGCCGACCTCCCTGCGCTGGCCCGCGCCGCCTGCGCCGAGGTGCGCTGGACCTATGCCGTGCCGCGCTACCTGGATCCGACGCAGGTGCGGGAGATAATGAGTCGGCTTCAGCCGGTTGAAAGGCCCGCTGGGCTGGCCAACCGGGAAGGCACCGCGAACGGCCCACGGTGCCCCTGAACGGAGAAGAGGCGGAGACAGGATGGGTGAACATACCCCCATGCCGGAGCATCAAGCCGCGGAGTTGCAGACGTTGCTGGATCGCCAGCGCCAGGCCTTCGCCGCGGATCCGGCCCCTAGTCTGGCGGTGCGCCGGGGGCGACTGGATCGGCTGCGGCGGGTGGTGCTCGACCATCGGGAGGCGTTGACGGCGGCGCTGGACGAGGACTTCGGGGGGCGCTCCGTGGAGGAGTCGGCCACCGTGGATCTGCTGCCGGCGCTCACCGGGATCCGCCACGCCCGGCGCCACCTGCGCCGCTGGATGCGTCCCTGCCGGCGCTGGCCCCATCCGCTGATGCAGCCGGCCTCCGCGCAGGTCGTCCATCAGCCTTTGGGTGTGGTGGGCATCATGGTGCCGTGGAACTACCCGGTTTACCTGGCCCTGAGCCCGCTGACCGGGGCGCTGGCGGCGGGTAACCGGGTGCTGCTCAAGCTCTCCGAGCTGACGCCGGCGGCCAACGCGGTGCTCGGCAGCGTGATTCGTCAGGCCTTCTCCGCCGAGGAGGTGGCCGTGGTTGAGGGGGGCGAGTCGGTGAGCCGGGCGTTCGCGGCGCTGCCTTTCGATCATCTGCTATTTACCGGCTCCACTGCCGTGGGACGCCAGGTGATGGCCGCCGCGGCCGCCCACCTGACCCCGGTGACCCTGGAGCTGGGGGGCAAGTCGCCGGCGGTCGTCGATCAGGATGCAGATCTGGAGGCGGCGGCCGGGCGGATCGCCTACGGCAAGCTGCTCAATGCGGGGCAGACCTGCATTGCGCCGGACTATGTGCTGTGCGCGCCGGATCGGCGTGACGCCCTGGTGGACGCGCTGCGCCGGGCGGCCCTGCGCCTCTATCCCGATCCGCTGCGCAACCCGGATTACGCCGCCGTGATCACGCCTCGGCACCGGGCGCGTCTGGAGGCGCTGCTTAACGATGCGCGGGAACAGGGTGCGGAGCTGGTGCCCATGGCCGAGGCGGTCGAAAACGCCCCAGAGTCGGGTCGTATGCCTCCCTGGCTGGTGCTGGATGCCCCGGCTTCCGCGCGGGTGCTGGAGGAGGAGATCTTCGGCCCGGTGCTGCCCGTGGTCACCGTGGCGGACCTGGAGCAGGCGCTGGCCTACATAACCGCGCGGCCGCGCCCGCTGGCGCTCTACTACTTCGGGCACGACCGCCGCCGCCAGCAACAGGTGCTCGATGGCAGTCACTCCGGTGGGGTCTGCATCAACGACACCGTGCTCCATGTGGCCCAGGACAATCTGCCCTTCGGCGGGGTGGGGGCGTCGGGGATGGGGCGTTACCACGGTTTCGAGGGGTTCCGGACGTTCTCGAACGAGAAGGCGGTCCTGCGCAAGGGGCGGTGGAACAGCGCGCGCCTGGTCGAGCCGCCCTACGGGCGCAGGATTCACCGCTGGGTGCAGCGACTGATGGTGCGCTGACCGGCCGGCGGCGTCCGCGCGCGGTTCGGGGTGGTAGACTTCGCCTCCTCACGAAGCCGCCGGAGTCCGTTCTTGCCCCTGCCTCCCCTTGAACTCGCGCTCGCTTCCCTACTCGTGGCCATCGGCAGTCTGCTCCAGGGGGCGCTGGGCTTCGGGCTGGCGATCTTCGCCGCCCCGCTGCTCTTTCTCATCGATCCGGCCTTTGTCCCGGGACCGGTGCTCTTCGTGGCCATGGTCATCTCGGCGATCATCCTTTGGCGCAATCGGGCGGGGCTGGCCATCGGCGAACTCGGGGCCGCGGTGATCGGGCGCATGCCGGGGATGGTGGCGGCCTTTGGGCTGCTTGCGGTGGCATCGCAGTGGATGCTGTCGCTGGTTCTCGGGGTGGCGGTGTTGTTGGGTGTGGTGGTCAGCCTGCTGCCCGGGGATATCCGCCCGACCCGCAACCGGCTTCTGGGGGCCGGGTTCCTCTCCGGTTTCATGGGTACGGCGACCTCGGTGGGCGGTCCGCCGATGGCACTGCTCTATCAGCACGCCCGGGGACCGCATATCCGGGCCAATTTGGGGGGGTATTTCCTGGTCGGCTCGGTGGTCTCGTTGCTGGGGATGGTCCTGTTGGGGTATTTCGGCCACGACGAACTCATGCTCTCCCTGGCTGTTACGCCGGCGGCGTTGCTGGGGCTGTGGATCTCTGGGTCGATCCTCCACTGGGTGGATGCCGGCCGGATTCGACCGATTCTCCTGATTCTGTGTACGCTGTCGGCTGTCGCGGTGATTGTCGAAGGTGTACGCGCGCTGGGTTGAGTCGAGGGCGGAATGGACGCGATGGCGTGGGCTGTGGTGCTTGCGGCTGCGGGGGTGTTCGCCCTGAAGGGCGTGCTGCTGCACACCGCGCGGCTATCCTTGAACCGGTTCGATGGCGGCGGGCCGGCATCCCGGTGCCGGCCGGTCGGGCGACGGCGACCCTCTGGTGGAGGTGATGGGGCGCGATAAGCGACAGCAGGGAGTGGCGGGCTGGCCGGTCCCGATTGAGGCGATTGCCCATGCGGCCTTTGTCCACGACCACGAGTACCGCATCCTCGGCGCCAATGCCGCCTATCTGGAGCGGGCCGGCTGCCGGGCCGATGAGGCGCTGGGACGCTGCTACTGGGAGGTGTTCCCCGTGCGCGAGGGGCCGCTACCCCGCTGTGCCGCGGGGATGCGGGCCTTCGCAGCTGGGCGTTCCGCTGATGTCGCCCCGCAGGAGCCGTGCTGTGACCTTGTCCTGGACGCGGGCGAGATCCTGCAGTCGCGGGCCTACCCGGTGGTGGACGAGGCGGGTCGCTACGCCTACTCGCTGCACATCCTGGAGGATGTGACGGAGCGCGAGGCGGTCCGCGAGGCCCTGCACGAGCGCGACTGGCAGTACCACCAGTTGTTGGCCAGCACCGCAGAGGGGATCGTGATCGTCGATACGGAGGGTCGCATCCTCTATGCCAACGCGGCTGCGGGGCGGTTTCTCGGGCAGGATCCGCAGGCGCTGGTCGGGGCTTGGTTCGGCCAGGCGATTCCCCAGGGGGCGCCGCAGCAGGTCGAGCTGTTTGCCCCCGGGGGTGGCTTACGGACGGTGGAGATGGGCGCCCAGCCCATCGGTTGGGAAGGCAGGAGCGCGTGGGTGATCAACCTCCACGACGTCACCAACCGCGAATCGCTCCGTATGCTCTTCCAGGATCGCCTGGCCCGCACTCTCGAGGCGCTTCCGCCCTGGGCGCCCCTGGGGCTGGTGGTCATCGATGTCAACGACTTCCGGACGATCAACGACAGCTATGGCCACCAGGCCGGTGATGACGTGCTCAAACGGTTGGGTCAGCGGCTTAGCGAGGTTCATGTGCCCTCGCAACTGTGCGGCCCGGTGCAGGTCGCGCGGCTCGGCGGGGACGAGTTTGCCGTCGTTCTCCCCCGGTTGCGGACCGCCGGTGACGCCACCGAGCTGGCCCGTCGCTTCCTCGAGGTGACCGGGGCGCCGTTCGAGGTGCAGGGCCAGGAGGTGCCCATCCACCTGCGCGTGGGGGTCAGCAGCTATCCGGAGCCGGCCGCTTCCGCGGCGCAGCTCGTGCAGCAGGCCGATGCCGCCATGTACCAGGCCCGTCAGGAGGGCGTCAGTCTGCGCTTCTTCAGCGAGGAGCTGACGACCGAGGCCCGCGAGCGCCTGGAGCTCGGCTCGCAGTTGCGGCAGGCCATGGAGTCGAATGCGCTGGCGCTGCACTTCCAGCTGCAGACGGAGCTGAGCAGTGGCCGCTGGGTCGGGGCCGAGGCGCTGCTGCGCTGGGAGCATCCGGAGCGTGGTTGGGTCTCTCCGGCGCAGTTTGTGCCGGTTGCCGAGCGGGTGGGGCTTATTGGCGAGCTGGGCCGCTGGGTGCTGCGCCAGGCTTGCGAGCAGGCGCGGGCCTGGCGGGATGCCGGGTTGGCGTTCGGCCGCGTCGGCGTGAACGTCTCGGCACCGCAGCTCGTCGGCGGCGGCCTGGTCGACGATGTGGAGCATGCCCTGGCGCACGCCGGTGTCCCGCCCGAGGTGCTGGCGCTGGAGATCACCGAGAGCGTCCTGATGGAGCAGGATCGCACGGTGGTGGCCCAGCTCGAGGCCCTGCGCGCCCGGGGCGTGCTGATCGCCCTGGATGATTTTGGTACGGGGTACTCGTCGTTGAGCTACCTGCGCGGTCTGCCCATCGACCAGCTCAAGATCGATCGCTCCTTCGTGCGGGGCCTGCCGTCGGATGCGACCCAGATCAAGATCAACCGGGCAATCATCGATCTCGGCGTTAGCCTGGGGTTCTCGGTGCTCGCCGAGGGCATCGAGACCCGTGAGCAGCGCGATATCCTGCTGCATGAAGGTTGCCCGCTGGGCCAGGGGTTCTTCTTCGCGCGCCCGGAGCCGGCCGCACAGGTCACTCCCCGGCTCTTCGGCGCGGGGTAGATCGCCCGAGGCGGGCAGAGTGCGGCGGCGAAGGTCTGGTATCCTCGACGGCATGGTTGCGGATACTAGGGCGATCAACCGGCAGCACCAGCCACTCCCCGATCAGGGCCATCATTGGCTGTTCGGATACGGTTCCCTGATCTACAAGGCCGATTTCCCGTACTTCGAGTGCCGTCCGGCTGCTATCCACGGCTGGAAGCGCCGTTTCTGGCAGGGCTCCCACGATCACCGGGGTACGCCGGAGGCGCCCGGGCGGGTGGCCACCCTGATCGAAGCCCCGGGGGTGCGCTGTGTCGGCATGGCCTACCGGATCCCGCCCGAGGCCCTGGGACCGCTGGATCTGCGTGAGAAGAACGGCTACCTCCGCTTGACCACGCCGCTGCGGTTTCTGGATGGCGGCGAGGGTCGGGGGCTGGTCTACATCGCTACCGCGGATAACCCGGCGTTCCTCGGGCCTGCGCCGATTCCGGAGATGGCCCGGCAGATTGCCAGCTGCAGCGGTCCGAGCGGTCCCAACCGCGACTACCTGATCGAGCTGGCGCGGGCCCTGCGCGCCCTGGGCGAGGAGGATCGGCACGTGTTCGCCCTGGAGGAGGCCATCGAGGAGTTTTTTCCCCATTCAACCGGAGTCGTCCGCCCATGAGTGTCCTGAATCAGACGGTGGCGCTGGGCCCCCTTGTGCTCTCCATCGGACAGATCCTGCTTGTTCTGGCCTTGGCCGTCGCCCTGGTCGCCGGTGGCCTAGCCGCTCGGCGCAGCGGTGTGCGGGTCAGCGACAGCCTGTTCAGCCTGGTCCTGGTTGGGCTGGTGGGGGCGCGGCTGCTGTTCGTCGTCCACTACTGGGAGAGCTTCGACAGCCTCTGGGGGGTGGTGGATATCCGCGACGGCGGCTTCGATCCCCTCGGTGGTGTTGTCGCCGGTCTGGCCTACCTGGTCTGGCGTTTCTGGCGGGTTCCCCAGCAGCGCCGGGCCCTGACGACGGCGGTGGTCGCCGGCGGCATCGTCTGGGGAGTGACCGCGGGCCCGCTGCTGGTGATCGATCAGCAATCCCGATCGGCGCCGGAGGTAGCGGTGAGCACCCTGGAGGGCGAGCGCACGGATCTGCCCAGCCTGATCGATGAGACCGGCCAGCCCGTGGTGGTCAATCTATGGGCGACGTGGTGCCCGGCCTGCCAGCAGGAGAAGCCAGTCTTCGAGCAGGCGCAGGAACGCGAGGATGGCGTCAAGTTCGTCTTCGTCAACCAGGGCGAGGATGCCGGTCAGGTGCAGGGCTACCTGGAAGAGCATGCGCCATCGCTGGAGAACATCCTGATGGATCCGCACCAGCGCTGGAGTGATGCCACCGGCACCCGCGGTCTGCCCGCCACCTTCTTCTACGATGAACACGGCCAGTTGGTCGACTCCCACACCGGCCAGGTATCGAGCGCCTCGCTGGAACGGGGGCTGGAGCGCCTGCGTTGACTCGAGGGAGGGAAGCGAAGCAGTGAGCCTGTCCAAGCGGATCGACCGGCTGCGGGCCCAGGCCGGTGGGCGTCCGGCGGCGGTGTCGCCGGAGCAGCCGGCGACACCGGGGGTGCGCGAGCGCCTGGCGCGTGTCCAAACGCGACAGCGGCGCTCGGCGTCGCGAGCCGGTGGTCAGCGCCCCGGTGATCAGGCGGTGGCCGAGCAGCTTGGTGGTGCAGTGTGCGCGCCCGGGCTGGTCGAAGTCGAGCGCGTGGTTGGGCTGGAGACGGCCTACGGGCAGCAGCCCTTGGCACCGCTCGCGGGGCGCCTGGATGGGGTGCCGGAGGGGGGCGGGCTGGACCCGCAGCGGGCGCTGCTGCTGGATACGGAAACCACCGGGTTGGCGGGCGGGGCCGGCACCGTGGTGTTCCTGATCGGCGTCGGCAGTCTGGGGGGCGGCGGCCTGACAGTGCGCCACTGGCTGCTGACCGGGTTCAGCGGCGAGCCGGCGCTGCTGGCGAGGCTGGGCCAGGTGCTGGATGAGACGCAGGCACTGGTGACCTATAACGGGAAGTCCTTCGATGCCCCGTTGCTCAAGAGCCGTGCGCGGCTCCACGGGGTCGACTTGGGCCTGGACAACCGGGAGCACCTGGATCTGCTGCATCCGACACGGCGGATCTTCCGCAGCCGCTGGCCCAATTGCCGCCTGGCGACCGCTGAGCGCCGGCTCCTCGGTCACGAGCGGCTCGACGATCTGCCCGGTGCCGAGGCGCCGGCGGCCTGGCTCGATTTCCTACAACGGGGCGATCCGCGACAGCTGCCGGCCGTGGTGCGTCATAACAGCGACGATATCCTGGCCCTTGCGGCCCTCTGGGCGGCACTGGATCGGGTCTACTGCGAGGAGGGTAGAGCCCCGTGACGACGAACGCGCGGGTCTTCGCCGGTGGGCCGGGGGCGCTGCCGCCGGATCGCCATCCCACGGGCTTCTACAAGCAGGAGATTGCCGCCGCCTGCTGGTTGGGGCCGGAGGGCCTGGAAGGGGATCACCACGCCGACCGGCGCGTCCACGGTGGCCCCGAGCGGGCCGTCAATCACTATCCTGCCGAGCATCTGCCGTGGTGGTCGCAACGGTTCCCGACGGCGGCGCACCGCTTTGTTCCCGGGGCGTTCGGCGAGAACCTGTCCACCAAAGGGTGGCTGGAGGGCGATGTCGCCGTGGGGGATCGTTTCCGTCTCGGTGCGGCATTGATCGAGGTATCGCAGCCGCGGCTGCCCTGCTGGAAGGTGGATCGCCGGTTCGACGTCGAGCGCATGGCGCGGACCATGGTCGAGACCGGGCGGACCGGTTGGCTCTACCGGGTCATCGAGCCGGGTACGGTCGAGCCGGGGGCGGCCCTGGAGCGGTGCACGAGCCACCCGCAGCGGCTGACGATGGATGAACTCTGGGCGCTGCATCGCGAGCCGCAGGCGGATCCGGAGCGTATGGCCCTGGCCGCCGAGATGCCGGAGCTGGCGGCGGCGTGGCGCGATCGCTTCCAGCAGCGTGTGGTGTGGCTGCAGCGCCAGGGTCGCCTCTGATGCGCCCGAAGCCTTCGCCGTGCCGTAGTATCGGGTGCCGCGCGATGCGGTACACGGGCAAACGTTAGAACATAAGGAGCTTCCCGATGGCGGATCCCGCTCAGGCCCTGGGATGGCTGATCGAAGGCAATCAGCGGTTCATGGCCGATGCCCCCGGTGACCCCGACCGGTTCAATGCCGAGCGCCGCGGGCAACTCGTCCGCGGCCAGACCCCGTTTGCGGCGATCCTCTCCTGCGCCGACTCGCGGGTGCCCGCCGAGGTGGTCTTCGATCAAGGGCTCGGGGATCTGTTCGTGGTCCGGGTGGCCGGCAACATCGCTGCGCCCTCGCAGATGGGTAGCCTGGAGTTCGCTGCCGAGAAACTGGGCGTGCGCCTGGTGGTGGTCCTCGGCCACTCCTGCTGCGGGGCCATCGACGCCACCGTAGAGGCGCTGCGCGAACAGGTCGAGGCCCCCACCGAGGGGCTGCGCAAGATCCTCGACCGGGTGCGCCCGGCGGTGGAGCCGCTGTTTGCCGAGTCCCTCGATCCGCAGGAATTGGCCCGCGAGGCGGTGCGGGCCAACGTGCGCATGGCGGCACAGATGCTGCGCGAGGAGTCGCCGATCCTCGCCCGGCTGCGCGCCGAGCAGGGGTTGGCTGTGGTCGGTGCCGAATACGACCTGGCCTCCGGGGCGGTGCACTTCTTTGACGGGGTGGCCGAGACGGGGGCGCTGCCGCCACCTGAGCAGCGCTAACGCGGGCGCTGGCGGGTGCACTGCGGCCGCTGCATCGCTATCCTGAGCCGTTTTCGTTTTGGGCGACCTTGGAGGGGCTGGTGCAGGCGGATGCGGCATTGACGGATACCGGGGCGCTGCGCTTTGAGCGTATGGCGACGGATGGGGCGGCGCGCCGCGGACGACTGCATCTGCCGCGCGGGACCATCGAGACCCCGGCCTTCATGCCGGTGGGCACCTACGGCACGGTCAAGGGCATGACGCCGGAGGAGCTACGCGAGCTGGGCGCGGAGATCATCCTCGGCAACACCTTCCATCTGTGGCTGCGCCCCGGTACCGAAGTGGTCCACCTCCACGGCGATCTGCACGACTTCATGAACTGGCACCGGCCGATCCTCACCGACTCCGGCGGGTTTCAGGTCTACAGCCTCGGCGAACTGCGCAAGGTCACCGAGGAGGGGGTGCACTTTCGCTCACCGGTGGACGGCGCCCGGGTGTTCATGGGGCCGGAGGAGTCGATGGCCGTCCAGCGCGAGTTGGGCTCGGACATCGTCATGATCTTTGATGAGTGCCCCCCGTACCCGGCCGAGCGTCAGGCGGTGCAGCGTTCCATGGAGCTGTCGCTGCGCTGGGCGGCGCGCAGCCGCCGCGCCCATGGCGACAATCCGGCGGCGCTGTTCGGGATCGTCCAGGGCGGCATCTACCCCGAGCTGCGCCGGGCCTCGCTGGCGGGGCTGATGGACATCGGATTCGACGGCTACGCCATCGGCGGCCTGTCGGTGGGTGAGCCCCGCGAGGAGCGCGACGCCGTGCTCGAGGACCTGGAGCCGTGCCTGCCGGCCGACCGGCCGCGCTACCTGATGGGCGTGGGCAAGCCGGAGGATCTGGTCGAGTGCGTCCGACGCGGTGTCGACATGTTCGACTGCGTGATCCCTACACGCAACGCACGCAACGGTTTCTTGTTCACCTCCGAGGGACTGGTGCGGCTGCGCAACAGCCGCTACCGCACGGATACCACGCCGGTGGACCCGGCCTGCGACTGTTATACCTGCCGCAACTACTCGCGGGCCTATCTCAAGCACCTGGAGCGGTGCAACGAGATGCTCGGGGCTCGCCTGGCGACACTGCACAACCTCCACTACTACCAGCAGCTGATGGCCGGCCTGCGTGCGGCGATCCGCGACGGCGCACTGGCGGGCTTCGTGGACGATTTCTACGCGCGGCGTGGGCAAACGCCGCCGACCCTATGACATAATACGCCGCATCCGGGCCGCCGGAGGGCGGTGTCAATGCGCTAACCGACAGATTCTGAAGGGGGAATGCGCGCATGTTGATGGACTTCTTCATCTCGCCGGCCCACGCCCAGCAGGCAGGCGGCGGGGGCGATATGCTGTTTTTCCTGATCTTCACCGTCCTGCTGGTGGCGGTCTTCTACTTCCTACTGATCCGCCCGCAGCGCCAGCGCATGAAACAGCATCAGCAGATGGTCGAGGGGCTGGCCGAGGGCGATGAGGTCGTGACCAGCGGGGGCGAGCTGGGTCGCATCACGCGCCTGGGCGAGGATTTCGTGCGTGTTGAGGTGGCCAAGGGCGTCGAGTGGAACGTCAAGCGCGACATGATCGGCCACGTCCTGCCCAAGGGGACGCTGGACGAGGCCCGCAGCGGCAAGAGCCACGCCCCGACCGAATCCACTGAGTGAACACCATGGAGAGCGTTATGGATTTTCTGATTTCTGCCGCGCACGCTCAACAGCAGCCGGAGGAGCCCAACGTCTGGTTCAGCATCATCCTGCTGGTGGGCATGATCGCCCTGTTCTACTTCCTGCTGATCCGCCCCCAGACCAAGCGGGCCAAGGAGCATCGGCAGATGGTCGAGGAGCTCTCCAAGGGCGATGAGGTGGTCACCAACGGTGGCACGCTGGGGCGCATCACCGAGGTGGGCGACACCTTTGCCACCATCGAGGTGGCCAATGGCGTGCAGCTGCAGATCCAGAAGAACGCCGTGGCCAATGTCATGCCCAAGGGCACCCTCAAGGAACAGGACAAGAAGGGCAAGTAGCTCTTGAACCGCTATCCGCTCTGGAAATACCTGCTGGTGGTCGCCGTCCTGGTGGTCGGCGGCCTCTTCGCGCTGCCCAACCTCTTCGGCGAGGACCCGTCGGTGGTGATCACCACCGGCGACGACGAGGTGCCAAGCGAGGAAGTCCAGTCCGATGTCCTCTCCTTCCTCGAGGAGGAAGGCTACAAGCCACTCTCGGCGGAGGTGCTGGAAGGGCAGTGGGTGCTGCGTTACGGCTCCACGGACGAGCAGATGCGGGCCTCGGATCTGATCTCCGCCAAGCTCGACCGGGACTACTCCGTTGCGATGACGCTCGTGCCGTCGACGCCGCAATGGCTCCGGGCCTTGGGAGCCGAGCCGATGTTCCTCGGGCTCGACCTGCGCGGTGGGGTGCACTTCCTGCTCCAAGTGGACATCGACGCCATGGTCGGCGAGACCATGGAGGGGCACCAGCAGGATATCCGGACCCTGTTCCGGGAGGAGCGGATCCGCTTCTCCGCGCTGGAGGTGACCGACGAGCAGCAGATCCGCATGGCCTTCGTGGACTCGGAGCTGCGCGAGCGGGCCCGCAGCGCGCTTGAGGAGCACATCGACGGGCTCGCCTACAGCGAGGAGACGAACGAAGACGCCTACCTCCTGATCGCCTCCATGGACGAGGAGGAGCTTCAGGAGATGAAGGACCTGGCGGTCCAGCAGAATATCACCACGCTGCGCAACCGGGTTGACGAGCTGGGCGTCGCCGAGCCGGTGGTCCAGCGCCAGGGGGCGGATCGGATCGTGGTCCAGCTGCCCGGCATCCAGGACCCGGGGCAGGCCAAGGAGATCCTCGGCGCCACGGCGACCCTGGAGTTCCGCTTTGTCGATCACGCCAACTTCCCTTTCACCGGCGACCCGGATGATCCGCCTGAGGGCGCAGAGGTCTTCCCGCAGCGGGATGGCGGCTACGTGGCCCTGGAGCGCCAGCGCATCCTCTCGGGGGATCGCATCATCGACGCCTCGTCGGGTTTTGATCAGGAGAGTGGTTCGCCGGAGGTGAACATCCGCCTCTCGGGCACCGGCGGGCGGATCATGAATCGCGCCACCCGGGATCGGGTCGGCGATCACATGGCCGTGCTCTTCCAGGAGCGGGTCTCCGAGACCGAGATGATCGATGGCGAGCCGGAGCGGGTGATCCGCGAGATCGAGGAGGTGATCTCGGTGGCGCGGATCCGTGAGGGGCTCGGCAGCCGCTTCCGGATCACTGGCCTGGACTCCAGCCAAGAGGCCAGCAACCTGGCGCTGCTGCTGCGTGCCGGTGCCTTGGCGGCTCCGATCGACATCGTCGAGGAGCGCACTATCGGGCCAAGCCTGGGTGCGGAAAACGTCGAGCGCGGCTTCATGGCGGTGGTGATCGGCTTCCTGCTGGTGATCGCCTTCATGGCTCTCTACTACCGGACCTTCGGCCTGGTGGCCAACCTGGCCCTTTTAAGCAACTTGGTGATCATCGTCGCCGTGCTCTCTATGCTCCAGGCGACCCTGACGTTGCCGGGCATTGCCGGGATCGTGCTGACCGTGGGTATGGCGGTGGACGCCAATGTGCTCATTTTCCAGCGCATCCGTGAGGAGCTGAAGGCCGGCGCGCCGATCCAGACCGCCATCGATGCGGGCTACGGCAAGGCGCTGTCGACCATCGCCGACGCCAATGTCACCACGCTGATCGCCGCCCTGGTGCTGTTCCTCTTCGGCACGGGGCCGGTCCAGGGCTTCGCCGTGACGCTGGCCATCGGTCTGGCCACGTCGATGTTCACCGCCATTGTCGGCACGCGGGCCGTGATCAATCTGATCTACGGCGGGCGTAAGGTCTCGGAGCTCAAGATCTAGCCATGGAGATCTTCAAGAACGATCCCAACTTCGACTTCCTCGGCCGGCGCCGTATCGGCTTCGGGCTCTCGGCGGTGCTCCTGGTGCTCTCCATCGGCTCGCTGCTCTGGCAGGGGCTGAATCTGGGCATCGACTTCACCGGCGGGACCCTGGTCGAGGTCGGCTACGAGGAGTCCGTGGAGGTCGCCGAGGTCGAGGCGGCGCTGCAGGGGACCGATTATGCGGATGCCCAGGTTCTGCACTTCGGCTCGCCGCGCGAGATCATGGTGCGCATCCCGCCGATGGAGGACGTGGAGCAGGCGGCGGTCTCCGAGGAGATCCTGGCCAAGCTGCGCGAGGCCCACGACGGCGTCGAACTCCGGCGGGTCGAGTTCGTCGGCCCCCAGATTGGCCGTGAACTCACCGAGCAGGGCCTGCTGGCGCTGCTCTACGCCCTCGGTGGTGTGCTGGTCTACGTGGCCTTCCGTTTCGAGTACCGCTTCGCCCTCGGCGCGGTGGCGGCGCTGGTCCACGATATCGTGCTCATCCTCGGGTTCTTCTCGCTCACCCGCCTGACCTTCGACCTGACCGTGCTGGCGGCGCTGCTGGCGACCATCGGCTACTCGCTCAACGACACCATCGTGGTCTCCGACCGGATCCGCGAGAACTTCCTCAAGGTGCGCAAGGGCACCACCGAGTACGTCATGAACCTGGCGATCAACCAGACACTGTCCCGGACCCTGGTAACCTCGTTCACGACGCTGCTGGTGGTCGGCTCGCTGCTGCTGCTCGGCGGCGAGATCATCCACGGCTTCGCCATGGCGTTGCTCGTCGGTGTCCTGGTTGGTACCTACTCTTCGATCTTCATCGCCAGCGCCTCCTCGCTGGCCATGGGCGTGAGCAAGCAGGACCTCCTGCCGCCTGAGAAGGAGGGACAGGACCAGGAGGATCACGAATCGGCGATTCCCCCCGCCGAGCGCCCGTGACCGCTGCGCTCCCGGGGGCGCCCCCCGGGAGCCCGCGTGTGTCAGCCCTGCAACTTTCCCGCTGATTTCTGCGACGGCTCCGCGCTATGCTGTCCCCACACCCCCCTGAGGATTGGGGAAAGTCAAGCAAGCGGGAGTCAAGCATGTCGATCTGCGATGGGTTCGTCGGCGCGGTCGGGAATACGCCGCTGATTCGCCTGCCGAGGCTGAGCGAGGAGACCGGCTGCGAGATCCTCGGCAAGGCTGAATTCATGAATCCGGGCGGGTCCGTCAAGGATCGGGCGGCGCTGGTGATCATCCAGGCCGCCGAGCGCAGCGGCGAGTTGCGCCCCGGCGGGACCGTAGTGGAGGGCACCGCCGGGAATACCGGGATCGGGCTTGCCCATATCTGTAACGCACGCGGCTATCGCTGCGTCATTGTCATCCCCGAGACGCAGAGCCAGGAGAAGATCGACCTGCTGCGCACCCTCGGTGCCGAGGTGCATACCGTACCCGCCGCCCCCTACCGTGATCCGGCCAACTACCAGAAGGTTGCCGGCCGCATGGCTGCAGAGATGGACAACGCGGTCTGGGCGAACCAGTTTGACAACACCGCCAACCGCCAGGGCCATTACCGCACCACCGGGCCGGAAATTTGGGCGCAGGCCGGTGGCCGGGTGGACGCCTTCGTGGCGGCTACCGGAACCGGCGGGACCCTGGCCGGGGTCTCTCGGGCGCTCAAGGAACGCGCGCCGGATACGCGCATCTACTTGGCCGACCCGGCGGGCAGCGCCCTCTATAGTTTCGTGCGCGAGGGTGAGCCATCCCCGTCGGCAGGCAATTCCATCACCGAGGGGATTGGCAGTAGCCGTGTAACAGCTAATCTTCAGGATACGGACATCGATGACGCGTTCTGCATACCGGATACCGAATCGGTGCCGATGGTCTACCGGCTCCTGAGGGAAGAGGGGCTGTTCCTGGGCAGCTCGTCGGGGGTCAATGTCTGCGGGGCGATCCGCGCCGCCGAGGAGCTCGGTCCCGGGCACACGGTGGTGACGATCCTCTGTGATGGAGGGGGCCGCTATTACTCGAGACTCTTCAACGAGGCCTGGCTGGCGGAGCGGGGACTCGCCTGAACCCCTCCGCTGCCGTGGTTCGGTCGCCGCCCGGTCTCGTCCGGGGGCATGGCCAGTCGACCCCGCCGGCGGTTTGCGCCGGGCGCCGCCTTTCTTCCGGAACATTCGTGCGCATTTTTGCGTCCAATCAAACGGAGCCGCCTTCGTTCTTTCGCGACTTCACCTCAAGACTCCGTGAGGGGGGTGCTGCATATGGATACCGCCGAAGACCTGATTGCCCGCTACGCTCGCAGCTACGAACGCCGCCAGGAGCAGCAGCTGACCCTGGCCGAGTATCTGGAACTCTGCCGGGACGACCCGATGGCCTACGCCTCCCCGGCCGAGCGGCTGGTAGCGGCGATCGGTGAGCCGCAGGTCTACGACACCTCGAAGGATGAGCGACTGGGGCGCATCTTCCTCAACCGCACCCTGAAGATCTATCCGGCCTTCGAGGACTTCTACGGCATGGAGGAGACCATCGAGCGGCTGGTCGGTTTCCTCAACTACGCGGCCCAGGGGCTGGAGGAGCGCAAGCAGATCCTCTATCTCCTCGGTCCGGTCGGCGGTGGCAAGTCCTCGCTGGCCGAGCGGCTCAAGCAGCTGATGGAGCGCTACCCGGTCTACGTCCTCAAGGCCGGCGAGGAGATCAGCCCGATCTTTGAGAGCCCGCTGGGGCTCTTCGATCCGGACCAGCACGGCCCGGAGCTGGAGGAGCGCTTCGGCATCCCGCGGCGCAAGCTCAGCGGGCTGCTCTCGCCCTGGGCGGTCAAGCGCCTCGACGAGTTCGGCGGCGATCTCAACCGCTTCCGGGTGGTTCGCCTCTATCCGTCCAAGCTGCGGCAGATCGCGGTGGCCAAGACAGAGCCCGGCGACGAGAACAACCAGGACATCTCCTCGCTGGTGGGCAAGGTGGACATCCGCAAGCTGGAGCTCTACAGCCAGAACGATACGGATGCCTACAGCTACTCCGGCGGCCTCAACCGCGCCAACCAGGGCATCCTTGAGTTCGTGGAGATGTTCAAGGCGCCGATCAAGATGCTCCATCCGCTGCTCACGGCCACCCAGGAGGGCAACTACGTCGGCTCCGAGAACATCGGTGCAATCCCGTTCCACGGCCTGGTCATGGCGCACTCCAACGAGTCGGAGTGGCAGAGCTTCCGCAACAACAAGAACAACGAAGCGTTCCTCGACCGGATCTCGGTAATCAAGGTGCCGTACTGCCTGCGCGTCTCCGAGGAGCGGCAGATCTACGACAAGCTGATCCGGGAGAGCGAGCTCGCCGACGCGCCCTGCGCGCCGTGGACCCTGGAGATCATGGCGCGGTTCTCGGTGCTCACCCGGCTCAAGGAGCACGAGAACTCCAGCCTCTACTCGAAGATGCGGATCTACGACGGCGAGAGCCTCAAGGAGACGGATCCCAAGGCGAAGTCGATGCAGGAGTACCGGGACCAGGCCGGGGTCAACGAAGGGATGGACGGGATCTCGACGCGCTTCGCCTTCAAGGTCCTCTCGCAGACCTTCAACTACGAGACCGAGGAAGTGGCCGCTGACCCGGTCCACCTGCTGTACCTGCTCGAGCAGAACATCAAGCGCGAGCAGTTCCCGGAGGAGACCGAGCGCAAGTACCTGGAGATCATCAAGGCCGAGCTGGCCCCGCGGTATGCGGAGTTCATCGGCAACGAGATCCAGAAGGCGTATTTGGAGTCCTACGATGATTTCGGTCAGAACCTCTTCGAGCGCTACGTGGGGTATGCCGATGCCTGGATCGAGGACCAGGACTTCAAAGATCCCGACACCGGGCAGCTGATGGACCGCCAGGCGCTGAACCAGGAGCTGACTAAGATCGAGAAGCCGGCGGGCATCGCCAATCCGAAGGACTTCCGCAATGAGGTGGTCAAGTTCGCGCTGCGTGCCAAGGCGCAGCAGGGCGGGCAGATGCCGAGCTGGACCTCCTACGAGAAGATCCGCGAGGTCATCGAGAAGCGGATGTTCAGTCAGGTGGAGGATCTGCTGCCGGTGATCAGCTTTACCACCAAGGGCGACTCGGAGACGGAGCGCAAGCACAGCGAGTTCGTCCGGCGGATGGTCGAGCGGGGCTACACCGAGCGCCAGGTGAGACGCCTGGTGGAGTGGTACATGCGCGTCAAGCAGGCCGGCTGATCCGGCAAGAAGGGGGGTGCGTCCTTGGTCAATATCATCGACCGGCGCCGCAATCCGAAGGGCAAGAGCCTGGCCAACCGCCAGCGTTTCCTCAGACGGGCCAAGCGCCAGGTGCTGGATGCCGTCAACGAGGCTTCCGGCCGGCGCAAGGTGACCGACGTGGCCGGTGGGGAGCAGATCACCATCCCCGCCGACGGCCTCCACGAGCCGAGCTTTCGCAAGGCCGCCGACCGCGGGGTGCGCGAGCACGTGGTTCCCGGCAACAAGGAGTACGTGGTCGGCGATACCATTCCGCGCCCCGAAGGGCAGGGCAGTGGTGGCGGGCGCGAGGGTAGCCCCGACGGCGAGGGGGAAGACGAGTTCACCTTTGCTGTCAGCCGCGACGAGTTCCTCGACCTCTTCTTCGAGGGCCTGGAGTTGCCGGATCTGGTCAAGCGCCAGGTCAAGAAGACCGAGCAGTACACCCAGCAGCGCGCGGGCTATTCGGTCAGCGGCTCCCCCTCGAACCTCAACGTCGAGCGGACCATGCGCAACTCCCTGTCACGGCGCATTGCCCTGCGCCGCCCCAAGGGGGAGGATCTGCAGGCCCTGGACGAGGAGATTGATCGTCTGGAGCGCTCCGGTGCCGAGCCGGAGCGGCTGCGCGAACTCATCGAGCTCCGCCGAAGCAAACAGGAGCGGTCCCGGGCGATCCCCTACATCGATCCGGTCGACATCCGCTATAACCGCTTTGACCACGTTCCGCAGCCGATCTCCCAGGCGGTGATGTTCTGCCTGATGGACGTCTCCGGCTCAATGACCGAGGACATGAAGGATCTTGCCAAGCGGTTCTTCATGCTCCTCTACCTCTTCCTCGAGCGCCGTTACCGCCATGTGGATATCGTCTTCATCCGCCATACCCACATCGCGCAGGAGGTCGACGAGGACACCTTCTTCTACTCCCGCGAGACTGGGGGGACGTTGGTCTCGCCGGCGCTGACGATGATGCGTGACATCATCGAGGACCGTTATCCCGTCAACGACTGGAACATCTACGGGGCGCAGGCCTCGGACGGGGATAACACCCCCGCGGACAACCCGGCCACCACCCGGCTGATGGCCGACGGGATCCTTCCCCTGTGCCAGTACTTCGCCTACATCGAGGTGGGTGGCGGGCAGGCCTTCCATGTCCCGTCGGACCTGTGGCGGGCCTACGACCGGCTGGCCCGCGGGGAGTCGCCCCTGGCCATGCGCCGGGTGCAGACCCGCGGAGACATCTTCCCGGTGTTCCGGGACCTCTTCACGCCGGCTGAACTGAAGGCTTGAACCCTGAGCGCTGAACCTTGACCCCCTGAACCCTCAGAGACTGGAGAGGATCCCGATGGCATCGAATGCGGCGGTTCAGCAAAAACCCCTGTTCACCGGCCTCGACTGGGATTACCGCGATGTGATGCGCGTCTACGACGCCATCGAGCGGATTGCCCGCGAGGAGCTCAAGCTCGACATCTATCCCAACCAGATCGAGGTCATCAGCTCCGAGCAGATGCTCGACGCCTACGCCTCGATGGGGATGCCGCTGTTTTATCGGCATTGGTCCTTCGGCAAGCACTTCGCCCGGGACGAAATGCTCTATCGCAAGGGCTACACCGGGCTCGCCTACGAGATCGTCATCAACTCGAAGCCGTGCATCTCCTACATCATGGAGGAGAACACGCTCACCATGCAGACGCTGGTGGTGGCCCACGCCGCCTTCGGCCACAACCACTTCTTCAAGAACAACCGCCTCTTTCGGGAGTGGACCGACGCCGAGGGCATTCTCGACTACCTGGATTTCGCCAAGGGCTACATCTCCGAGTGCGAGGAGCGCTACGGGGTGCAGGCGGTCGAGCGGGTGCTCGACGCCGCCCACGCCCTGATGAGCCAGGGGGTGCACCGCTACCCCAAGCCGCAGACGCGTAGCCTGCGCGAGGAGCGCGACCGCGAGATCGAGCGGATTCGCTACGAGGAGCAGACCTACAACGATCTCTGGCGCACCGTGCCCACGGATCCGGACGGCGAGCTGCCCGGCGGCGCGGACCCGGTGGAGCTGCGTATGCAGCGGCTGGGGCTGCCGGAGGAGAACCTCCTGTACTTCCTCGAAAAGCGCGCGCCGCGCCTGGAGCACTGGCAGAGGGAGGTGCTGCGCATCGTGCGCAATGTGGCGCAGTACTTCTATCCGCAGAAGCAGACCAAGGTGATGAACGAGGGCTGCGCCACGGCAGTGCACTACTACATCATGAACCGGCTCCACGAGAACGGGCAGTTGACCGACGGCGCCTTTCTGGAGTTCCTGCACAGCCACACCAGCGTGGTCTTCCAGCCGGAGTTCGACGATCCGCGCTACTCGGGCATCAATCCCTACGCCCTCGGGTTCGCCATTCTGGAGGATCTCCGGCGCATGGCCACCGATCCCACCGACGAGGACCGGCGCTGGTTCCCGGAGGTGGCCGGCAGCGGGGACTGGCTCGGTGTCTGGCACCACGCCTGGCAGGAGTACCGCGACGAGAGCTTCATCCTGCAGTTCCTCAGCCCCCGGGTCATCCGCGATTTCCGTCTCTTCCGGGTCCACGATGACGCCGACGAGCCCGAGCTGGTGGTCGACGCGATCCACGACGATGCCGGCTACCGGGCGGTGCGGCGCTCACTGGCGCAGCGCCACGACGTGGCCCGGCTGGAACCGGATATCCAGGTGGTGGACGTGGATCTGGCCGGGGACCGGACCCTGGTGCTCGAGCACCGGGTCAGCGACGGGGTCATCCTGGACAAGGGCGAGGCCACGGCGGTGCTGCGGCACCTGGCCAACCTCTGGGGCTACGATGTGAAGCTCTACGAGGTGGACCCGGAGACGGAACGGGTGATCAACGAGTTTCCCCAGATGTCCCCCGCGGATCCGGTGGCCTGAAGGGCGGCGGACGCCGATTGGGGCGGCTGCGGCGGGGTGGTATGCTCAGGGCAACGCTTTTGACAGTGCAGGAGTAACGCATGCGGCGAACCCTACTCAGTGGATTCACGGCGGCGGCGCTGGTTCTCGGAGCCGGAGCCGCGCACGCCACCGGCGGGATCATGGGCATCTCCGGCGGTGCGAATCTCTGGTTCCACGACCCGGAAGGGGAGATTCTTGGCGAAGACGTCGAGGGGGATGACATCGACCTCGACAGCGATCGGGACTGGAACCTCTGGTTCGAGTGGGATCACATCCTCCCCGGTGTGCCCAGCGTCCGCTTGGAGCGGACCCATCTCGAGCAGGACGGGACCGGGAGCACCGTGGTCAACCTCGACCACACGGACCTGACCCTGTTCTGGTCGCCGCTGCCGCTGCCGATGGTGGACATCGATGTGGGCGTCACCGCGCGCCACTTCGATGGCGAGGTGCGTACCCCGCAGGCTCAGCCAGATCCCGACACCTCACTTTCCGGAACCCTACCGATGTTCTTCGGTCGGGTCGGTGTGGATATACCCGGTTCGCGGATCGGTTTCGAGGGCTCTTTGCAGACGCTGCCGGTGGGGGATCATTCGATCACCGACTTCCGCGCCCACCTGGTCTACCGGCGCTGGTACACGGGGGCGATGCTTGGCTATCGGGAGTTCTCGGTGGACATGGACGACTTCAGTGACGTGACCCTGGACGTGGACTTCAGCGGACCCTACGCTGGCGCCTTCCTGCGTTTCTAGGCCGGATGCCGACGCAATAAAAGACCCGGGGCAGCGCGGGGCCGCCCCGGGTCTTTTGACACGGCCGCAGCCGGATCAGGCCGCCGAGCGGGCCCGGCCCAGTCGCGCCTCCAGGTCGTCGGCACCGCCGACCAAACGCCCGTCGATCAACACCTGCGGCACTGTGCCCGAGCCGGTGGCTGCCCGTACCGAGCGGGTGGTGATGCCCTCGCCGAGGCAGATCTCCTCGTAGTCGTAGCCGTGCTCCTCAAGCAGCGCCTTGGCGCGGGAACAGTGCGGACACCCCGGTTTGCTGAACAGGGTCACAAAAGACGGGTGTGGTGCATCCGGGTTGATGTGGCGCAGCATGGTGTCGGCGTCGGAGACTTCGAACGGGTCGCCGGGCTTCTCCGGCTCGACGAACATCTTCTCGATGACGCCGTCGCGGACCAGCATCGCGTAGCGCCAGGAGCGCTTGCCGAAGCCCAGGTCGTTCTTGTCCACCAGCATGCCCATGCCTTCGGTGAACTCCCCGTTGCCGTCGGGGATGAAGGTGACGTTCTCGGCGTGCTGATCCCGCCGCCACTCCTCCATCACGAAGGCGTCATTCACCGACAGGCAGACAATGTCGTCTACGCCGTTGTCCCAGAGCACCGGCGCCAGCTCGTTGTAGCGCGGCAGGTGGGTGGAGGAGCAGGTCGGAGTGAAAGCCCCCGGCAGGGCGAACACCACCACCGTTTTGCCCTTGAACAGCTCGTCGGTCTTGACGTCCTGCCACTCGCCGTTTACGCGGGTCCGGAAGGTGACACGCGGGACAGGCTGTCCTTCCATCGGGTGCGACATCGTTGCCTCCTTGGTTCTGGAATAAGAACAGATCAAAACTATCCATATTCTGTCGGCAGCGGTCCGGGCGTTGCAATAAGAAAAACTGATACAAGATGCCTCAAGTCCTGATACGCGCCGTATGGGGGGGCTGCACGGTTTGCGACGGTGTCCGCCGGAGAGCGATTCGGTGCCGCTATCCCGGAACCATCCACCCCGGGATGCTGTCAGCCGGGGTAAGGCCGTTGCGACGGTTTCAACGCACCGAACTCGTTTGATGAGGAGTTGTATATGTTCCGCAAGACTGCCGCTTCCGCGCTCGTGCTGATGCTCGCCACCTCGGGGGCCTACGCCCAGATGGCTCCGGAGGGCGGCCAGGCGCCCGAGGGCGGCCAGGGCATGCAGCCGCAGATGTCCGAGGGCCAGCAGCGCATGCAGGAGATCCAGCAGCAGCTGGGTCAGATGCAGCAGGACACCCTCGAGTCCAACCCGGAGCTGGAAGAGCGCGCCGAGGAGCTGGACGACCGGCTGCTGGATCAGATGGAGGACATGGGCTACGACAACGTCCGCCAGGACATCGAGCGCTTGGAGGAGACCATGGAGGCCATGCACTCCGGCGAGATGTCTCAGGAAGAGGTCCAGCAGCGCATGCAGGAGGATCAGGAGATCCACATGGAGCTGCAGCAGGCCCAGCAGGAGGCCATGCAGGATGAGGACTTCGTCCAGCCGTGGCAGGAGGATCGCCAGCAGCTGGAGCAGGACCTGATCGACACCATGTATGACGAGAACCCCGAGGCCGAGGCCCTGATGCAGGAGATGGAGGAGCTGCAGGCCGAGATGCAGCAGGGCATGGGCGGTGAGCAGCCGATGCCTGAGGGCGAGATGCCTCAGTAAACGGCATCTCGGGGAAACAGGTGCGCCGTCGTCGTCGAGTGCTACCATGGACAAGCGCGGGGGCGACCGGGCCGCTTCCGTGGTGGGAATAGCTAAGGGAGTTCACCAATGATTCGCACGACGACGGCGGCGCTCCTGGCGTTGCTCATTGCCGCAGCCCCGCTGCAGGCCTCGCTGGCTCAGGGGGGCGAGCAACAGGCCCCCGGGGCCCAGGACGCGGAATTGATGGAGGCGCAGCAGCGGCTCCAACAGCTGCAGCGGCAGCTGGGGCAGATCCAGCAGGAGACCTTCGAGGCCAGCGACGAACTCCAGGAGAAGCAGCGTCACCTGGAGGAGCGCGCCGCGGCCAAAATGGAGGATCTTGGCTACGATCCCGAGCGCCACTATGCGCGCATGCAGGAGATCTACGAGCGCTTCGAGGCCGGGGACGTCTCCCAGGAGGAGCAGCAGGAGCTGGCCGAGGAGTTCCACGAAGCGCAGATGCAGCTCCAGCAGGAGCAGCAGGAAGCCATGCGCGACGACGATTTCCGCGAAAGCATGGAGCGCGACATGCGCGAGTTCCAAGAGGATCTGCTCGCGGCCATGGAGGAAGACTACCCCGAGACGGCCGAACTCATGTCAGAACTCGAGGAGCTCCAGCGGCGCGTTCAGGAAGGTATGCAGCAGCAGGTCCCGGAAGGCCTGGAGTAAGGGGAGCAACGCTCCCGGGATGAGTGGGCGGGATGACCAGCGTGGTCATCCCGCCTTTTTTTTTAGCAGCCAAGGCGGTGCCGAGGCCGCCCCGGAGGGAATGATGGGCTTGCTGGTGGATGGGCAATGGACGCAGGAGTCGTACAAGCGGGACGAGACCGGCCGCTTTCAGCGCGACGTGAGTCGGTTTCGGGAGTGGATCGAGCCAGGCGGGCGTTTCGCGCCGGAGGCGGGCCGCTACCATCTGTATGTCTCCCTGGCTTGCCCCTGGGCGCATCGGGTGCTTGTCGCCCGTCGGCTGAAGGGTCTCGAGCCGGTGATCTCGGTCTCGGTGGTGCACCCGCTGATGCTGGAGAATGGCTGGGAGCTGCGCGACGACTTCCCTGGTGCCACCGGCGACCCGATCCACCGGGCGGACTACCTCCATCAGGTCTACACCGCCGCCGAGCCTCGCGCCAATGGCCGGGTGACCGTGCCGGCACTGTGGGACTGCCGGGAGGGCACGCTGGTCAACAACGAGTCCCGGGACCTGCTTCGTATGTTCGATCACCGCTTCGAGGCGTTGGCCGGTAACGACGTGGATCTGGCCCCGGCGGATCGCATCGAGGCCGTGGATGCGGCCATCGACGCCATCTACCAGCCCATCAACAATGGCGTCTACCGCTGCGGCTTCGCCGGTAGCCAGCAGGCCTACGAAGAGGCCGCCGATGCCCTTTACGCGGCCCTGGACCACTGGGAGGAGGTGCTGGGCCGGCAGCGCTATCTTTGCGGGGACCGGCTCACCGAGGCGGATATCTGTCTGTACACGACGCTGATCCGTTTCGACGCTGTCTATGCCGTGCACTTCAAGTGCTCGCAGCGCCAGATCCGTGAATACCCGAACCTGATGGGCTACCTGCGTGAGCTCTACCAGATGCCGGCGTTCGGCGAGACCACGGATTTCGACCACATCCGCCACCATTACTACCGGAGCCACGCCTTTCTCAATCCCACCGGCCTGGTGGCGCGCATGCCGCGGTTGGATCTGGACGCCCCCCACGGCCGAGAGGCGGTGTAGCCGAGCCGTAGTCCGGCCGGAGGATGCAAAAAAGCCCCGGGTGCTCGCGCACCGCGGGGCTTGCTGCGTTTCCGTCCCCGACGGCCATCGGCCGACGGGGATCGGCGTCCGGGGGGGGGCCTTACATCCGCTCGATGGCCAGGGCCACCCCTTGGCCGCCGCCGATACACATGGTGACCACGCCCTTGTCCACACCGTCGCGCTGCATGGCGTGGATCAGTCGGGTGGTGAGCACCGCGCCGGTGGCACCGATCGGGTGGCCGTGTGCCACCGCGCCGCCCTCGACGTTAACCCGCTCCGGATCGAGACCCAGGTCCCGGGTGACGGCGATGGCGATGGCCGCGAAGGCCTCGTTGATCTCCCAGCGCCCCACCTCATCGGTGGACCAGCCGGCGCGCTGCAGGCACTGCCTGACCGCCGGTACCGGGCCGATCCCGAACATCCCCGGCTCGACCCCGCCGACGCCGTAGGCCACCAGCCGCGCTGCCGGCGTGAGTCCGTGCTGACGGGCGGCTTCCTCCTCGGCGACCACCATGGCTGCGGCCCCGGTGTTGACGCCAGGGGCGTTGCCGGCGGTGATGGTGCCCTCCTTGCGGAAGGCCGGGCGCAGCTTCTGCAGGCCCTCGAGGGTGGTGTCGCCGCGGTTGTGCTCATCGGTCTCGAAGCGCGTGGGCCCCTTGCGGCCGGGCACGTCCACCGGGGTGATCTCCGCCTCGAAGTGGCCGGCGGACTGGGCGGTGCTGAAGCGTTGCTGCGAGCGCAGGGCCCATTCGTCCTGTTCCTGCCGGGTAATCTGATACTGCTCGGCCAGATCCTCGGTATGCCAGCCCGAGTGCTGGTCGGAGAAGGCGTCGTTCAGGCCGTCGCTGAGCACGGCGTCGAGGATCTGCTGGTGGCCGAGGCGGTAGCCGTAGCGGCCCTGCATCAGCAGGTAGGGGGCGCGGTCCATGTTCTCCATGCCGCCAGCGACAGCGGTTTCGGCGAAGCCGAGTGCCACCTCCTGGAAGGCGTTGGCGATGGCCTGGGCGCCGGAGCCGCAGACGCGGTTGACCGTCAGCGCCGGCGTCTCGGCGGGGACACCGCCATTGATCGAGGCCTGGCGGGCCGGGTTCATCTTGCAGCCGGCCTGGATCACGTTGCCCATGACCACGGTATCCACGGCCGCCGGGTCGAGGCCGGAGCGTTCCAGTGTCCCGCGGATGGCAGTGGCACCGAGATCCGGTGCGGGGACGGTCTTGAGGGCCCCGCCGAACGTCCCGATGGGTGTGCGAGTGGGCGAGCAGATGACGACTCGACGCTGGGACATGATGCCTCCTTTCTCGATCGCGTTGGTCCTAAAGGAATAGGTTGGGGTCAACGGTGTTGCCGTTGAGGATGACGCTCAGGTGCAGATGAGGCCCGGTCACCCGTCCGGTCTCCCCGACGGTTCCGATTGCCTCGCCACGCTCTACCCACTGGCCCTTTTCGACGTCCATCTCGTCCAGGTGGCAGTACATGGTGACCAGGCCGGCGCCGTGGTCGATGAACACGGTCTTGCCGTTGAAGTAGTAGTCTCCGGTCTGCACCACGCGGCCGGCCTCGGCCGCCTCGATGGGCGTGCCGGTGGGGGCGGCCATGTCGAGGCCATTGTGCGGATTGCGGGGTTGGCCGTTGAGAAAACGCCGCAGCCCGAACGTGGCCGATACCCGGTGCTCTGCGACCGGGGTGTGCAGGTGCAGCCGCGGCTGGGTGTCGACCTCGCGGCTGCGAAAGGCGGCTCGGATCTCGCGCTGTTCGGCCCAGATGCGCTCCAGCGTCTCCTCGGGGGGTGTGACCATGTCTTCGTCGTCGATGGTCAGGTGCTGCTCCTCGTAGTCGATGGGCTCGACTTCGAAGGTGTGCGGGGTCCCATCCACCTTGAGGGTGTGGGTTCCAGGGTCGGCGTCCAGGCCGATCCCCACCACCGCCTGCCAGCCTTCCGGCGTGGAGCGCACCATCACCGGCTCGTCGTCATAGCGTACATCGCCCGGCCGCCTGTCGGTCTCCAGATCAACCCGCGCCACGCCGCCGGGGACGGGCCAGTCGGGCAATGGGGCGGCCTGCAGCGCAGAGGCCAGCAGCAGCCCGACCGCGGCGGCGAGTGCCGTGACTGCTTTTCCGACGCGGGGGAGCAAGGATTCAGTCGGCATCGGGCAACGGGTCCTCCGTGGTGTGTCTGGCTTCGACCCGACAGTCTAGCGCCCCGTGCGCCAGGCGGGCACGGATGCGCTCGCCCACCTCCACGGCTTCGGCCTGGCGCAGGATGGCGCCGTCCTGCACCCGCTGCACCACCGCGTAGCCGCGCTCCAGCGTGGCAAGAGGGCTGACCGCGTGCAGGGCACGGGAGGCGGTGCCGAGGCGCTGCTGCGAGGCCTCCAGCCGGCCACGCACGGACTGACGCAGCCGCTGCGCCAGCTCTTCGATCCGCCGGCGCTCGTGGGCCGTGCGCCGGCGTGGATCCTGGACCTGAAGCCGCTGCCTGGCGGTTTCAAGCCGTGCACCCCGCATCTCGAGGGCCTGTCGGCCCAGGCGGTGTAGCCGACTCTCCAGCTCGTCGAGGCGTTGCGCCCGGTCGCGCAGCCGCCGTCCCGGGTGCTGTGCTGCCAGCCGACGCTGGAGCGCCGCCAGCTGTTCGGCGTCGCGGCCGAGGCGCCTTCGCGCGGCGGTCTCCAGGCGGTGGCCGATGCGCTCGAGTCGCTCCTGCCAGGCGTGCCGGTCCGGTGACAGGGTCTCGGCGGCGGCCGAGGGGGTCGGCGCGCGCAGGTCCGCCGCCAGGTCGGCGATGGTGACATCCACCTCGTGGCCCACCGCACTGACGACCGGGATCGGACAGGCGCGGATCGCCCGGGCCACCGACTCTTCATTGAAGGGCCAGAGATCTTCCAGCGAGCCGCCGCCCCGGGTCAGCAGCAGGGTATCGACCTCGCACCGGCGGCCGGCGAGTTCCAGGGCCCGGACGATGGCCGGTGCGGCGGCATCGCCCTGGACCGGTACCGGGTAGACCAGCACCGGCAGCGCCGGGAAGCGCCGTTGCAGCACCTGCAGCACATCGCGGATGGCGGCGCCGGTCGGCGAGGTGATGACCCCGAGCCGGCGCGGCAGGCGGGGCAGGGGGCGCTTGCTTGCCGCGTCGAACAATCCCTCGGCGCCCAGGCGCTGCTTGAGCGCTTCGAAGGCGCGCTGCAGGGCCCCCTCGCCGGCTGGCTCGAGGTGCTCGATGACCAGCTGAAACTCGCCGCGGGCGGGATAGAGGCTGGCCTTGGCGCGGACGCGGATCTGGTCGCCGTCGGCGGGCCGGTGCCGAAGCGCTGAGGCGCGGCCGCGGAACAGCGCACAGCGGACTTGGGCACTGGCATCCTTAAGCGTGAAATACAGGTGCCCGGATGAGGGCCGGGCCAGGTTCGAGATTTCGCCCTCGACCCAGATGGACGGCAGGACCGTCTCGAGCATGCCCCGCACCTCCTGGTTGAGCTGCGAGGGGCTGTAGACGGCGATATCGTCGCTGCTGCGCTCCATACTCGGCGGCGGCTCGCTCCAGTTGGCTGATTACAAGCTACACGCCGCTATCGCCCATGGGAAGTTTGTTGAGTGGGGGTGCTGCTGCACCGTAAAATACACTGCTCTTTTCCATCTTCAGACAGCGTCTCCGCCCGAGGTCCCGACACCATGCGAATCGCCCAGGAAGCCCTGACTTTCGATGACGTTCTTCTCCTTCCCGCTGAATCGCACGTGCTCCCTCGGGATGTGGATCTGAGCACTCCGCTGACGCGCCGAATTCAGGTTAACGTCCCGCTGGTGTCCGCAGCCATGGATACCGTCACCGAGGCGCGACTGGCCATTGCCCTGGCCGAGCAAGGTGGGCTGGGCATCATCCACAAGAACATGACCGTCGAGCAACAGGCCGCCGAGGTGCGCCGGGTCAAGAAGTTCGAGAGCGGGATCATCAAGGAGCCGATCACCGTCTCGCCCTTCATGACCATTGGCGAGGTGCTCAAGCTCACGCGCCAGCACGGCATTTCGGGGGTCCCGGTGGTCGACGGTGAGGAGCTCGTCGGCATCGTGACCGGGCGTGACCTGCGCTTCGAGAGCCGGGTCAGCGAGCCGGTCTCCGTGGCCATGACGCCGAAGGAGCGGTTGGTCACGGTGCGCGAGGGGGCTGAGCGCGACGAGGTGCTGAGCAAGCTGCATCAGCACCGCATCGAGAAGATCCTGGTGGTCGATGACGCCTTCCGCCTGCGCGGCATGATCACCGTCAAGGACATCCAGAAAAGCCAGGACTTCCCCAATGCCTGCAAGGACGAGCACGGCCGTCTGCGGGCCGGCGCCGCTGTCGGGGTCGGTGAGGGCACCGAAGAGCGCGCCGAGGCGTTGGCCGCTGCGGGGGTGGATGTCCTCGTGGTGGATACCGCCCACGGTCACTCCCGCGGGGTCATGGACCGGGTCCGCTGGGTCAAACGGCACTACCCCGATGTCGAGGTGGTGGCCGGGAACATCGCCACCGGCGATGCGGCGAGGGCGCTGGCCGAGGCCGGTGCCGACGCCGTTAAGGTGGGCATCGGCCCGGGTTCGATCTGCACCACCCGCGTTGTGGCCGGGGTCGGGGTGCCCCAGGTGACGGCGATTTCCAACGTCTCCCAGGCGCTGGCCGGGACCGACGTACCGCTGATCGCCGATGGCGGCGTCCGCTTCTCCGGGGATGCCGCCAAGGCGCTGGCCAGCGGGGCGCACACGGTCATGATCGGCAGCCTGCTGGCCGGTACCGAAGAGGCGCCGGGCGAAGTGGAGCTCTACCAGGGGCGTTCCTACAAGGCCTACCGCGGGATGGGGTCCCTCGGGGCCATGTCCGGTAGCCAGGGGAGTGCTGATCGCTACTTCCAGGAGGGGTCGCAGTCGGTGGACAAGCTTGTCCCCGAGGGGATCGAGGGCCGGGTGCCCTACAAGGGGAGCATGGTCACCATCGTCAACCAGCTCATCGGCGGGATCCGGGCCAGCATGGGTTACGTCGGCTGCGCCACCATGGAGGAGATGCGTACACGGCCGCAGTTCGCCCGCATCACCGGCGCCGGCATGCGTGAGAGCCACGTCCACGACGTGACCATCACCAAGGAAGCGCCCAACTACCGCGTCGAGTAATCAATCGGAGCCGTTGCCTGTGAGCGAGCAGTCCGGGGCGGATATCCACGCCCACCGCATCCTTATTGTCGATTTCGGTTCGCAGTACACCCAGCTCATCGCTCGTCGCGTACGGGAGTGCGGAGTGTACTGCGAGATCCGCGCCTGCGATGCCGATGACCGGGCCGTGCGCGACTTTGCACCGTCCGGGGTGATCCTCTCCGGCGGCCCGGAGACAGTCACCGACGCTGAGACCCCGCGCATCCCCGCGGCCGTGTTCGAACTCGGAGTGCCGCTGCTCGGGATCTGCTACGGCATGCAGGCGATGACCGCCCAGCTCGGCGGGCGCGTGGCGCCGTCGGATCACAAGGAGTTTGGGTACGCCCAGGTCCGGGCGCGGGGGCATTCGCGGCTGCTGCGCGATATCGAGGACCACGCCAGCGCGGACGGCTTCGGTCTGCTCGACGTCTGGATGAGTCACGGCGATCGGGTCGAGGTGCCGCCGGAAGGCTTCCAGGTGATTGCCGAGACCGAGGCGGCGCCGGTGGCCGGCATCGGCGACGACGCCCGCGGCTGGTACGGCCTGCAGTTCCATCCCGAGGTCACCCACACCGCCCAGGGCGGCCGCATCCTCGAGCGGTTCGTGCGCGAGATCTGTGGCTGCCCCGGCGACTGGACACCGGGGAACATCGTCGAGGATAGCATCGCGCGGGTGCGCGAGCAGGTTGGTGATCGCCACGTGGTCCTCGGGCTCTCCGGCGGTGTCGATTCCTCGGTGACGGCCGCGCTGCTGCACCGGGCCATCGGTGAGCAGCTGACCTGCGTGTTCGTCGACAATGGCCTGCTGCGCCTGGGCGAGGCCGAGCAGGTTATGGCCACCTTCGCCCGCCACATGGGGGTGCGGGTCATCCATGTCGATGCCGAGGATCGCTTCCTGGCCGCGCTGGCCGGGGTCGAGGACCCCGAGGAGAAGCGTCGGATCATCGGCAACCTGTTTGTCGAGATCTTCGACGAGGAGGCCGGCAAGCTCGAGGACGTGGAGTTCCTGGCCCAGGGCACGATCTACCCCGATGTGGTGGAGTCGGCGGGCAACGCCGGCGGCAAGTCCCACGTCATCAAGTCGCACCACAATGTGGGTGGGCTGCCCGAGACGATGAAGCTCAGGCTCGTCGAACCGCTGCGCGAGCTGTTCAAGGACGAGGTGCGGCGCGTCGGGCTGGAACTGGGGCTGCCGGCGGATATGCTCTACCGTCACCCCTTCCCGGGGCCGGGATTGGGGGTGCGGATCCTGGGCGAAGTCCACAAGCGCTATGCCGATTTGCTGCGGCGGGCGGATGCGATCTTCATCGAGGAGCTGCGCCGATGGGACTGGTACGAGCGCACCAGCCAGGCCTTCGCCGTCTTCCTGCCGGTGCGATCGGTGGGCGTGACCGGGGACGGCCGCCGCTACGAGTACGTCGTCGCCCTGCGCGCCGTTGAGACGGTGGATTTCATGACCGCCCGCTGGGCGCAGCTCCCCTACGAGTTCCTCGACCACGTCTCGCGGCGCATTATCAACGAGATCGACGGCATCTCGCGCGTGGTCTACGACATCTCCGGCAAACCCCCGGCCACCATCGAGTGGGAGTGAACGGGGCATCGGACGACGCGCAGTGGATGGCGCGGGCGCTGGAGTTGGCCCGGCGCGCCGCCGGGCAGGGCGAGGTGCCGGTGGGGGCGGTGGTGGTCCGCGACGGGGCGCTCCTCGGCGAGGGCTGGAACCACCCCATCGCCAGCCGGGACCCGACCGCCCACGCCGAGCTCAACGCCCTGCGTGCCGCCGGCCAGGCCGCCGGGGCCTACCGTCTGCCCGGGGCCACCCTCTACGTCACCCTTGAGCCTTGTTTCATGTGCGCCGGGGCCATGATCCATGCCCGGATCGGTCGGCTGGTCTACGGCGCCTCCGATCCGAAGACCGGCGCCTGCGGCGGTCAGTTCGATCTGCTCGGCCTGCCGGGGCACAACCATCGCGTTGAAGTGACGGCCGGGGTCTCCGGCACTGTGGCCGCCGAGCTGCTGCGCGAGTTCTTCCGCGCCCGGCGCTAGCTGTCCCGGGCCGCGTCGACGCTCTGGCACCGGCGCGGCTATAGTCAGGGTATGCACGACGACGCCACCACCATTGTCCCGTTCCGGGGCGGCGCGCTGGAGCGCGCTGCCTGGGACCGGCTGTGGGACGCTGCCGACAGCGGCTGCGTGCGCCGGGCGCTGGGCGAGCGGCGGGTTCGCTATCACCGCCGGGTTGAGCAGGAGATGGCGGCTTTCGCGCGCCTCGGATTGGAGCCTGGCGTACTCCTGGAGCTTTCCTGGGTGGTTCAGGACCTGGCGGCCCGCGGCGTCACCTTCGGCGCGGGCTACGGCCCGCAGAGCGGCTCCCTGCTGCTCAACCTGCTCGGTCTCAACGGGATCGACCCCATCGATCACGGGCTGCCGTTCCTCGGTTTCGGGCGCGAGCTGGAGGCGCGGCGCCTGCACTTGCGCGTGGCCAGCCGTGCCGAGCAGGCCGAGCTGACCTCGGCACTGCGCCGCGGTGGCCCGGCGCCGGCCGACGCGCCCGAGCAGGGGATCGAGGTCGTGGTCGGTCATGAGCCGACACTGGCGCTGACGCGCGAGATGGCCCGCCTGGCGCGGGCGCTGAACGGCGGGCGTGACTGCGATCCTTTGCGCTGGGCCTACCCGTGGGATGACCCGGACACGCTGCGTCTGATCGCTCGGGGCGAGACCGCCGGCATCCCCTTGCTGGAGGGGGCGGAGCTGCAGGCGCGCCTGCGCGAGGCGGCGCCGCGCAGTCTGGAGGAGGTGACGCAGGTCGTGGTGGTCGCCCGGGACGGGGCGCCGCAGGGCCTGACGGAGCGTTACCGGGCGGCGCGCACCGGCGCCACCCGCCCGCCGCTGCCCCACCCGGAGCTGGAGGACATCCTCAACCCGACGGCCAACGTCTGGCTCTATCGCGAGCAGGTCATCGTGGCGCTGGCGCGGTTGCTCGGTTGCGAGCTGGCCGAGGCCGTGACGCTTGCACAGCGGCTGAGCGAGGAGGGGGCCGACGCTCATGAGGGTGAGTTGTCGCGCCAGCTGGGCGAGCGCATAGCCACCCAATGTCAGCTGCCTCACGCCCGGGGGCTCTACCTGCTGCGCACGCTCCGTCAGGCACTGGCCCAGGTAGTCGATCGTGCGGCGGCGTTGATCGAGATCACCGAGGCCTACCGCCAGGCGTACTACCGGGCGCGCTATCCTGCGGTGTTCCAGGCGGCGCGTCTGAACCGGGCGCTGCAGCGGATTACCCCCCGCAACGGCGTCCGCTACGGCGCCGGTGGAGGGCCGGAAGGGGTGGCTTGCCCCCATCGCGAGGCACTCGTCGATCTGTGCCGGGAGGCGCTTAGTGACGGGGTGATCGTACTACCGCCGGATATTAACCGCAGCGACTGGGGGTTTCGCCCCCTGGACCGGGATACGGTCCTCTTCGGCCTTGGGGCCGTTGCGCAGATCGATCGGCAGACCGCCGAGCGTCTGGTGCTTCGCCGCCGGGGCGGCGAGTACCGCAGCGTGATGGACCTCATCATCCGCGGTTTCGGGGGTACGGCGCCGGCGCAGCAGATTGAGCCGCTGATCTTCTCCGGTGCATTGGATCCGTTCGGCCGGGATCGCTGGCGGTTGCGCAGGGAACTGGACGAGGCGCGGGTCGGCCGGGGGTGGCAATACGCCGCGGATGGGTGGGCAAGCTCCTCTGTGCCGGGCGGTTTGGATGCTTGGGGGGGTGTCGACCCCGGGGAGGGGTGGGCCTTCCAGCGCGAACTCGACGTGCTCGCCTGTGTCCCGTCACGTCAGTACTTCCCGGAAGCCGCGTCGGCCGAGCAGCGCCTGCGTCCGGTCCGGTGACCCTGCGGGGCCGGGGCTTGAATTCGCCGCCGATCTCGCGCACAGTATGCCCACGCTAACGGCCGACGCGGTCGTATAGGCATGTAAAGGAAGGTGCCGAGACCCGGAGTCGCTCGACGGCCCGCGGCTGGCTCGGCATCGTCAAATGGGCCTAGGCCCCTGTCCGAGACACGCCCCGCACGGTGCGCGGGCGCATGCCGCACAAGAACCATCGGAAGCAGTAGAGAGGCGAACAATTCGCAACCTGCCCAAGCGGTGGCGGTGACGTGGAAGTCTCCGATCCGAAGCGGGGCACTGTATCCATGGCGCGCGTGCGCCGATAGGGAAGATCGCCAGACAGAGGTGACCTATGAGTGTTCAGACTGAGCAGGACTTCGGGGCGGACCCGACCCAGGTGCGGGACACCGACCACTACACGGAGGAGTACGTCGACGGGTTCGTGGACAAGTGGGACGACCTGATCGACTGGGACAGTCGGGCCCAGAGCGAGGGTGACTTCTTCATCCAAGAGCTCAAGAAACGGGGTGCCAAGCGGGTACTCGACGTCGCAACCGGCACGGGTTTTCACTCGGTTCGTCTGCGCGAGGCCGGTTTCGAGGTCGTGAGTGCCGATGGTAGCGCGGAGATGCTGGCCAAGGCCTTCGAGAATGGGCGAAAACGTGGCCATATTCTGCGCACCGTCCAGGTCGACTGGCGGTGGCTGAACCAAGACATCCACGGTCGCTACGACGCCATCATCTGCCTCGGCAACTCCTTTACCCACCTATTCAACGAACGCGACCGCCGCAAGACCCTCGCCGAGTTCTACTCCGCCCTCAACCACGACGGTGTCCTGATCCTGGACCAGCGCAACTACGACGGCATCCTGGATCACGGCTACGACTCCAGCCACACCTACTACTACTGCGGAGACGACGTCTCGGTCTATCCCGAGCACGTGGACGACGGGCTGGCGCGGTTTAAGTACGCGTTCTCCGATGGGTCGACCTATTTCCTGAACATGTTCCCGCTGCGCAAGGAGTACACGCGGCGGCTGATGCGGGAGGTCGGCTTCCAGAAAATCGAGACCTACGGCGACTTCAAGGAGACCTATCGGGACGCCGATCCGGACTTCTTCATCCATGTCGCCGAGAAGGCCTATCGGGAGGAGGAATAACCTGATGAGTCAGTATGACGACGAGGCCATCGAGGTGGCCCGCCAATATTACAACAGTCGCGATGCGGACAACTTCTACTTCCACATCTGGGGTGGTGAGGATCTGCACGTCGGCATCTATCATGACGAGGACGAGCCGATCTTCGACGCCAGTCGTCGGACCGTCGAGCGCATGGCCTCGAAGCTGAGCAACCTGAGCGCCGACAGCTACGTGCTGGACGTGGGCGCCGGTTATGGCGGCGTGGCGCGCTACCTGGCGCATACCTACGGCTGCCGTGTGGTCGCCCTGAACCTCTCCGAGCGCGAGAACGAGCGCGACCGGCAGATGAACAAGGAGCAGGGCGTCGATCACCTGATCGAGGTGGTCGATGGTGCCTTTGAGGACATCCCGTTCGACGCCGAGACCTTCGACATCGTCTGGTGCCAGGACTCGTTCCTGCACAGTGGTGATCGCCCCCGGGTGATGAGCGAGGTGACCCGTGTGCTCAAGAAGGGCGGCGAGTTCATCTTCACCGACCCGATGCAGGCCGACGACTGCCCCGAGGGCGTCATTCAGCCGATCCTGGACCGGATCCACCTCTCCACCATGGGCACGCCGAGCTTCTACCGCGACGAGCTGAAGAAGAACGGCATGACGGAGCTGGAGTTCGAGGACAACACGCCCCAGCTTCCGCGCCACTACGGCCGTGTCCACAAGGAACTGGAGCGGCGCGGGCACGAGCTCGACGGCATCGTCTCCGACGATTACGTCGCCCGCATGAAGAAGGGTCTGCAGCACTGGGTCGAGGGTGGCAACAACGGCTACCTGACCTGGGGCATCTTCCACTTCCGGAAGGACTGATCCCGCGCACTTATCCATTTCTCCCGGGCCGCGCGCGGCTGCGGCCGCGCCGCCGGGTTTGTATAACCTGAGAATCCTTAGCGAGAAGGAGTAACCATGAGCAAGCGCTACCTCTTTACGTCTGAGTCGGTGTCCGAGGGCCATCCGGACAAGATGGCCGATGCCATCTCCGATGCCCTGCTGGACGAGTTCCTGCGCCAGGACCCGAAGTCCCGCGTCGCCGCCGAGACCATGATCCAGACCGGCATGGTCGTCGTTGCCGGCGAGATCAAGACCACGGCCAAGATCAACGTCGAGCCGCTGGTCCGCGACGTGGTCCGGGAGATCGGCTACACCAGCTCGGACATGGGCTTCGACGCCGACACCTGCGCGGTCCTGAACGCGCTGGGCGAGCAGTCGCCCGACATCAACCAGGGCGTCGATCGCGAGAAGGAAGAGGAGCAGGGCGCTGGCGACCAGGGCCTGATGTTTGGCTACGCCACCAATGAGACCGACGTGCTCATGCCGGCGGCCATTCACTACTCCCATCTGCTGGTCAAGCGCCAGGCCGAGGTGCGCAAGAACGGCAAGCTGCCGTGGCTGCGCCCGGACGCCAAGAGTCAGGTCACCTTCCAGTACGAAGGCGACAAGATCGTTGGCTGCGATGCGGTGGTGCTCTCCACCCAGCACGACGAGACTGTGGACCAGAAGACCGTCCACGAGGGCGTGATGGAGGAGATCATCAAGCCCGTGCTCGGCAGCACCGGCTGGCTGACCAACGACACCAAGTACCACATCAACCCGACCGGGCGCTTTGTTACGGGCGGCCCGCTGGGTGACTGCGGCCTGACCGGCCGGAAGATCATCGTCGACACCTACGGCGGCATGGGTCGCCACGGTGGTGGCGCCTTCTCGGGCAAGGACCCGTCCAAGGTCGACCGTTCGGCCGCCTACGTCGGCCGCTATGTGGCGAAGAACGTCGTCGCCGCCGGCCTGGCCGATCGTTGCGAGGTGCAGCTCTCCTACGCCATCGGCGTCGCCGAGCCGACCTCCGTCAACGTCGAGACCTTCGGTACCGGCAAGGTCGACGAGGAAGTGATCAACAAGCTGGTCCGCGAGAACTTCGACCTGCGTCCGTACGGCATCCTCAAGATGCTGGGTCTGGAGCAGCCGATCTACCGCCCGACCGCCGCTTACGGCCACTTCGGCCGCGAGGACATCGACGTGCCGTGGGAGCGCACCGACCGTGCTGCTGCCCTCAAGGACGCCGCTGGCCTCAAGTAACTGAATACGCAAGGAGTAACTCGATAGCATGAGTAATCAAGACTACAAGGTTGCCGATATCTCCCTGGCCGACTGGGGCCGCAAGGAGATCAAGATCGCCGAGAGCGAGATGCCGGGTCTGATGGAGACCCGGCGCGAGTTCGCCGCGCAGAAGCCCCTCAAGGGTGCGCGCATCGCCGGCTGCCTGCACATGACCATCCAGACCGCGGTTCTGATCGAGACCCTGCAGGAGCTGGGGGCCGAGGTTCGCTGGTCCTCCTGCAACATCTTCTCCACTCAGGACCAGGCGGCCGCTGCCGTTGCGGCCAACGGCACCCCGGTCTTCGCCTGGAAGGGCGAGACCGAGGAGGAGTACTGGTGGTGCATCGAGCAGACCATCAACGGTCCGGACGGCTGGAAGCCGAACATGCTGCTGGACGACGGTGGTGACCTGACCGCCGTGATCCACGAGCAGTACCCGGACATGATGAAGGACATCTACGGTGTCTCCGAGGAGACCACTACCGGCGTGCACCGTCTCTACGAGATGAGCCGCAAGGGCGAGCTCGGCATGCCGGCGTTCAACGTCAACGACTCGGTCACCAAGTCGAAGTTCGACAACCTCTACGGCTGCCGTGAGTCGCTGGTCGACAGCATCAAGCGCGCCACCGACGTCATGATCGCCGGCAAGGTGGCTGTCGTGGCCGGCTTCGGCGACGTCGGCAAGGGCTCGGCGCAGTCGCTGCGTGGCCTGGGCGCCCAGGTGTGGGTCACCGAGGTCGACCCGATCTGTGCCCTGCAGGCCTCCATGGACGGCTACAAGGTCGTCACCATGGAAGAGGCCGCCCCGGTGGCCGACATCTTCGTCACCGCCACGGGCAACTACAATGTGATCACCCACGATCACATGAAGGCGATGAAGGACGAGGCCATCGTCTGCAATATCGGCCACTTCGACAACGAGATCGACGTGGCGAGCCTGAAGCAGTACAAGTGGGACGAGATCAAGCCGCAGGTCGACCACATCGAGTTCCCGGACGGCAAGAAGATCACCCTGCTCGCCGAGGGCCGTCTGGTGAACCTGGGCTGCGCCACCGGCCACCCGTCCTTCGTGATGTCCAACTCGTTCACCAACCAGGTCATGGCTCAGATGGAGCTCTACAACAACCCTGGCAAGTACGAGAAGGACGTCTACGTGCTGCCCAAGCACCTGGACGAGAAGGTTGCGGCGCTGCACCTGGGCCGCGTCGGCGCCAACCTGACCCGTCTCAGAGAGGAGCAGGCCGAGTACATCGGCGTCTCCGTGGATGGGCCGTTCAAGCCGGAGTGGTACCGCTACTAAGCCGGTAAGCCACTACGGCTTGACCGACAGACCCGGGGGCTGCCCAGCAGCCCCCGGGGTCTCGGTTGAGCGCCCAGAGCGTTCAGCGTTCAGCGTTCGGGCCAAGCGGTCCGAACGCTGAACACTGAGCACTGAACGCTTCGAGTCAATCGGAGGGGTTCAATGGAAAGTCAAAAGAAACACCCCCGCGTCTTCAGTTTCGAGTTCTTCCCGCCCAAGACGGACGAGGGGGCCGAGAACCTGAAGGCCACGCGGGAGCGCTTGGAGCGGCTGAACCCGGCCTACTTTTCGGTGACGTTCGGCGCCGGGGGGTCGACCCAGGATCGCACCTTCGAGACGGTCATCGACATCCAGCGCAGCAGCACCGCCGACGCGGCGCCCCACCTGTCGTGCATCGACGCCAGTCGGGATCGGCTCAAGCAGATGATCCTCGACTACAAGGAGCAGGGTGTGAAGTACATCGTTGCCCTGCGCGGCGATCGGCCGTCCGGCTCCGGATCCATGGGCCAGGGCGAGCTGAGTTACGCCAACGAGCTCGTCGAGCTCATCCGCGAGGTCACCGGTGACCACTTCTACATCGAGGTGGGTGCCTATCCGGAGTTCCACCCGGAGGCCCCGGACGCCCTGACCGATATTGAGAACTTCGTCCGCAAGGCCAAGGCCGGCGCAGACTCGGCAATCACGCAGTTCTTCTACAACGCGGATTGCTACTACCGCTTTGTCGAAGATTGCGAGAAGCGCGGGGTGGACATCCCGATCGTCCCCGGCATCATGCCGCTGATGAACTTCGAGCAGCAGGCGCGTTTCGCCGCGGCCTGCAAGGCCGATATGCCGCGCTGGCTGGCACAGCGGATGGAGGCCTGGAAGGATGACCCGCAGTCGCGGATGGAGTACGGCATCGACGTCGTGACGCGGCTGTGCGAGGACCTGCTGGACAACGGTGCGCCCGGTATCCACTTCTACGCCCTGAACAAGGCGCCGGTGGTCGAGCGCATCTGGCACAACCTCGGGCTGTCGGAGCAGACCGGCGGCGAGGTGCGCAAGCCGGACGAGGTCGAGGTGCCGGCGCAGCCCTGAGACCGGCGCTGCACCAGAATCGGCCGGAACGAGACCCCCGCCGGGCAGGTGCCTGGCGGGGGTCTTTTGCAATGGGCTGGGGCCGATGGGTCGGTTTTAGAGGTTCTCCTCCAGCCATTCCAGCTCCTGCCAGAGCTGCGCCGGGAGCCGGTCGCCGAACTGCGCGTAGTGATCGCGGATAAGCTCGATCTCCCGCCGCCAGCCCGGGGCGTCCACCTCCAGCAGGTCGGTGAGGGTCTCCGGGCCGATCTCCAGGTCGCTGAGGTCGACGTCGCCGGGGCGAGGCAGCCGCCCGATCGGGCTCTCGAGGGCGTCGATCTCGCCTCGGTTGCGCTGGAAGATCCACTTCAGGACCCGGGCGTTATCGGAGAAGCCCGGCCAGATGAAGCGGCCGTTGTCGTCCTTGCGGAACCAGTTGACGTGATAGATCGTCGGTAGCTGGCGTCCCGACTGCTCGCCCAGCCGGAGCCAGTGGGCGAAGTAGTCAGCCATGTTGTAGCCGCAGAACGGCAGCATGGCCATGGGATCGCGGCGCAGGGCCCCCAGATTGCCGGTGGCAGCGGCGGTCTTCTCGCTGCCCATGACCGAGCCGAGGAAGACCCCGTGCTGCCAGTCTCGCGCCTCCTGGACCAGGGGGATGGTCTCGCCCCGGCGGCCACCGAAGATGATGGCGTCGATGGGCACACCCGCCGGGTCGTTCCACTCGGGGGCGATCGCCGGGCACTGGTGGGCCGGGGCCGTGAAGCGGGCGTTGGGATGGGCTGCCGGCTCGCCGCTGTTCGGCGTCCACGGGCGTCCTTTCCAGTCGGTGAGTTCGGCCGGCGGCTCGTCGGTCATCTCTTCCCACCAGACGTCGCCCTCGGGCGTTCCGGCGACGTTGGTAAAGATGACGTTGCCGTGGAGGGCCTCCATGGCGTTGGCGTTGGACTTGTACGAGGTGCCCGGCGCCACCCCGAAGAAGCCGGCTTCGGGGTTGATGGCGTAGAGGCGCCCGTCAGAGCCGAACTTCATCCAGGCGATGTCGTCGCCGATGGTCTCGACCTTCCAGCCCGGCATGGGCGGCCGCAGCATGGCCAGGTTGGTCTTGCCGCAGGCCGACGGGAATGCCCCGGCCATGTACTGGACGTCGCCATCGGGGCTGGTGAGCTTGAGGATCAGCATGTGCTCGGCCAGCCAGCCCTCGTCCCGGGCCATGGCCGAGGCGATGCGCAGGGCGAAGCACTTCTTGCCGAGTAGCGCGTTGCCGCCGTAGCCCGAGCCGTAGGACCAGATCTCCCGGGACTCGGGGAAGTGGACGATGTAACGGTTGTCCGGATCGCAGGGCCAGGGCACGCCGGGGTCGCCGTCACGCAGCGGATAGCCCACGGAGTGGAGGCAGGGGACGAAGCGTCCGTCACGGCCGAGGACGTCGAGCACCGGCTGACCTACACGGGTCATGATGTGCATGTTGGCCACGACGTAGGGCGAGTCGGTGAGCTGGACGCCGATGTGCGCGATCGGCGAGCCCACCGGCCCCATCGAGAAGGGAATCACGAAGAGGGTGCGGCCCTCCATGCAGCCGTCGAACAGGCCGCGGAGGTGGCTGCGCATCTCCTCCGGGTCGGCCCAGTTGTTGGTGGGGCCGACGTCGTCGGGATCGGTCGAGCAGATGAACGTGCTGTCTTCAACCCGAGCCACATCGGCCGGGTCCGAGCGAATGAGCAGGCTGTTGGGGCGTAGCTCGGGGTTGAGCCACTGGGCGGTTCCGTCGGCGACCATGAGCTGGCACATGGCCTGGTACTCGTCCCTTGAACCGTCACACCAGTGGACGTTGCTCGGTCGGCACAGCTGGCGGATCTCCTCGACCCAACGAAGCAGCTGTTGGTGTTCCGTCATGGTTCCTCCCGTGGGGCACGGCGTCGGTTTTAGCAACGACCTATCAATGAACATGATGGGTCATGGTTTCGCGATTGTTAAGTCGCAGCCTACCACGGTGTCCGCGTTTGCGGCCTGAACGGGGTGCGTTATGGTTACGGCATGAGCCAAAGACGGAACACCACCGCCGGGATGCCTATCCACCCGGGCGAGGTGCTGCTCGAGCAGTTCCTCGAGCCGGCCGGGTTGTCCCAGTACAAGCTGGCCCGCGCCATCGGCGTGCCGCCCCGGCGCATCAATGAACTGGTATTGGGCAAGCGCGGCATCTCAGCGGATACCGCGCTGCGTCTGGCCCGTTTTTTCGGCACTGCGCCGGAACTGTGGCTGCAGCTGCAGAATCAGTACGACCTGGATCGTGCGCAGATCGTTTTGCAGGGCAAGTTGGAGACGATCCAGCCGCTGGCTACCAGGGAAGGATCTCCCGGTTAGGGGCGTGCCAGAAGCGCCCCGAGTCCTCCAGGCTGACGTGGTCCATCCGGTCGATCAGCCCGGCAGCGGACTCCGGCGGGTCGATTAGGCCGTTTTGGCTGGTCATGTCCGTGCGCACCCAGCCGGGGTGTAGCAGGGCCACGGCGATCCCGCGCGGGCGTAGGTCGTGGGCCAGCGAAACGGCCGCCATGTTCACCGCGGCTTTCGACATCCTGTATCCGTAGCTATTGCCAGAGGTGTTGTCGCCGATCGAGCCCATGCGACTGGTGACGATCCCCAGTTTACCGCCGTCGCTGAGCAGGGGATGGAGAGCTTCCGCGGCCATCAGCGGGCCGAGGGCGTTGGTCTCGAACTGGGCGCGGATACCCGCCACTGCGGCCTCGTCGAGGGCGCCCAGGCGCTGGACCCGCATCAGCCCGGAGACCACCAGGACCCATTCCAGGGGTTGCCCGGACAGTTGGTCGGCCAGGGCATCGAGCGTGTCGTGCCGGGTGATGTCCACTCCTTCGTGGACCTGGGCGCCGGTGTTGCGCAACTCCTCCGAGGCGCTGCGCGCGGTAGCGATTACGTGGTCGCCGCGCGCACAAAGCTGCCGCGTGGTCTCCAGGCCGATGCCTCGGTTGGCGCCTAGGATCAATTTCGCCATTATGCTGCCTCCTAGTGGTGATCGCCCTCGGCGCGGCGCCAGAGCAGGTGGAGGATCGGGGCGGTATCGCCGCCACTCCCCCGCTCCTGCCAGAGGTCGCCGGCGGCCGCGGCGGTGGCCATCCAGCTCGCCACACAGCGGGCCTCGTCCGGACCGCCGGGATGCCCCCGGTAGGCGATGACGCTGATCAGGCCGCCGGGCCTGAGCAGTTGCCGGGCGGCGTCCAGTGCCGGCCTGGTCCGCTCCGGGTGCGTCGTGACGCTTCGGTCGCCTCCGGGCAGGTAGCCGAGGTTGAACATGACGGTATCGACGCTGCCGTGCCAGTCCGGCGGCGTCAAGCCGGCCAGGTGCCGATGATCGGCCTGGACCAGGTGGCAGGCGGGCAGGTGTCCGCGTGCTGCTAGGCGAGCCCGCGTATTCTGCAGGGCGTCCCACTGCAGATCGATGACCAGGATACTGCCTCCGGGGTTGGTCTGGGCGGCCAGGAAGCAGGCATCGTGGCCGTTGCCGGCCGTGGCGTCGACCGCGCGGCCGCCACGGCCCAGCACCTGGGCCACGTGGCGGTGAGCGGTCTGCGTCAGGGGTTCGCTCATTCCGGGCGAGCGGGTGCCAGGCAACCCTCGGGCAGTGGTGCGTCCTCGAGCAGGTGCTCGGCCAGCCGCTCGGCTAGGTAGGGGGCCTGGAGCATGGCGCGGGCGCCGAGGCCGTTGAGTACGGCGGCCGGTCGGCCGGGGATTCGGCCGAGCACCGGGCAGCGCTGCGGGGTGGCCGGTCGGGTGCCGGCCCGATGCTCGACGACCTCCATCCGTGGCGGCCGAGAAAGCAAACGGGGGAGCTGGCCGAGCAGGGTTTCGCGACCGGACTCGGTGGCTGCGGCAGGGGTGTCGGGCTTGCCGTAGGTGGCGCCGAGCCGGAAGACGCCGCGCTGTCCGGGCTGCGGTGCCAGGTAGCCAGCTCGGCCATGGTAGATGTGGTTGGGGATCGGGTGCGTGGGGCGCACGGTGAGCACCTCGCCGGGGACGCACTGCAGACCGACGCCGGCCAGCCAAGGGTTGTCCGAGCCGCTGGGGCCGTCGCAGAAGACCACCTCACGGTAGCGCTGGCCCTGCCAGGTGACTCCATCGGCATCGGTTCGGAGCTCCTCGGTCGTTACCATCCCGTCGCGCAGCGAGTCCCGATCGCGCAGATAGTCGGCGACGTGACCGAGCAGCGCCGGGACGTTGACCTGCCCACCGCGGATCTCGAACCCGCCCCAGGGGTCGGCCAGAACGCCATCGTGATCGCCGGGTGAGAACTGCCGCCCGAGCCAGCGGGCAAATGCCGGGTCGAGGCTGCGCTTCTGGAATTGCCGCAGTTCTTCGCGGCCGCCGGCCATGTGCAGGATGTCGTGGGACTGCAGCAGACGCTGCCCGAAGCACCGCTCCAGGCTGCGATAGCGCCGCCACGAGCCGGCGGCGGTCTCCGCGCCGCTAGGGGGGAAGGTCAGGCGCGGACCGGCGATCGGTGTGGCCAGTCCCGGGGTGACCCGCGAGGGGGCGTCGGTCTTGCCGTCATCCACCACAGTCACCGCCGCTCCGCGTTCGAGCAGACTCAGGGCGACCAGGCTGCCGGCGAGGCCCTGGCCGACGATCAGGAAGGGGGGTTGGCTCATTGGGGACTCCTCACAGCGGTCACAGGTTGATGTTGCGGTCTTCGATCTCCGGCAGAGCAGGGCGCTCGCCACGGGCGCAGCCACGCAGCCATTCGATCTCGCGCGCCCAGCCCTCGGGGCCGGCGGGCGTCTCGAGCAGTTGTGGCAGGGCGCGGGTGCGGGCGTCGGTGACCGCGCGCTCAAAGGCGTCGGGGCCGATCTCGCCACGGCCGATAAGCGCGTGCCGATCCTTGCGACTGCCGCAGGGTGGGCGCGAGTCGTTCAGGTGCAGCGCGACCAGCCGGCGCAGGCCGATATGGGTGTCGAAGGCTGCCCACATGGCCTCCCAGCCCGTAGCGGTATGCAGCTCGTAGCCGGCGGCAAAGGCGTGTGCGGTGTCGATGCAGACCCCGAAGCGTTCCGGGGTCTCCAGCCGTTCCAGGATGGCGGCCAGCTCGGCGAAGTCGGCGCCCACGGTGGTGCCCTGGCCGGCGACGTTCTCCAGGACGAGACAGACATCCGTTTTGTCCGGGTGGTTGCGGCAGATGGCATTGAGCGTGGCCGCAATGGCCTCGATCCCGGCCTCGGTTCCGGCCTGGAGGTGGGCACCGGGATGGAAATTGAGCAGTTCAATGCCGAGCCGGTGGCAGCGCTCGAGTTCGGCTTCCAGCGCTGCCTGCGACTTGGCGTGCTTTTCCGGATCGGTGGCAGCGAGGTTGATCAGGTAGGAGGCGTGGCTCATCACCGAACCGATGCCCTGCTCCGCCCGAACGCGTCGGAAGGCTTCGGCCTCCTCGGCAGTGATCGGCTTGACCTGCCAGCTGCGCTGGTTTCGGGTGAAGACCTGGATGCTATCGCAGCCGATCTCCCGGCCGCGTTCCGGGGCGCGCTGCGGCCCGCCGGCCGCCGAGACGTGAGCGCCGAGTTCGGGCATGGCTTGTCCTCCTCGGGAAAGGGGCGCAGTCTACTAATATTGGGGTAGGCACGCATGGGTTATGACATCAGCGCGAAGGAGGTCGCAACATGTCGAAAGTGTGGGTAGTGGCAGCCGACGCAGCCCAGGCACGGGTCTTTGCCAGCGACCAGCGCTCGGGCCAGTCCCTGCAGGAGGTCGAGACTTGGGTGAACCCGGAGCTGCGTGTACCGGCCCATGAGTTGGTGACGGACCGCCCGGGTCGGATCTCGGAGTCCGCCGGAGGTGGGCGCCATGCGATGGATCCGCCCACCGACATCAAGGAGGTGGAGTCAGATCGTTTTGCCCGTGAGCTGGTGCGATGGCTTGAGCAGGCCCATCAGCAAAAGCGTTTCGAGCATCTGGTGGTGGCGGCTGCGCCGCATTTTCTCGGACAGGTCCGGCATCACTTAGATGGTGGGCTGAAAGCGGCGATCAGCCATGAGGTGGACAAGGACATCTGCCACTTGGAGCGGCCCGAGCAAATCCGCAAACATCTGCCGGATTTCCTCTTCTGAGCAGCCGATGCCACACCCGCAGACAGCAAGGCCGCCCTTCGGGGCGGCCTTGCTGTATTCCACCGGTCCGTGGGGAAGGCCCGGCGCCCAGGTATGGTGCCGATCAGGCGCGGGCCCTCTGGCGCTGCCCATGCCCCGACGGGGCCATGCCCAGCAGGTACTGGATCGGCGGGAAGGTCGCGGCGGCCGCGGCCAGGCCGAGCCCCACGGAGATGCCGAGCAGGCCCAGATAGTCGGTGGCTCCGTACAGGTTGGCCCAGCTCGCGCCGGTGTGGGCCGGCAGCAGGAATACCGAGATGAGGGCCACGACACCGCCCACGCCCAGGGCGCTGCCCAGGGCCCGACCGAAGTTGCGGAAGCTGCTGCCTACGCGTGCGATGAGCAGGGCCAGCAGGATAAGGTCGACGATGGCCAGGATGATGATCGCGGGCAGGGTGCCCCCGAGGAACTGGATGGCCACGGTAATGGTTTCCATAATCATGCTTCTCTACCCCCTTCGCTGGTTCAGGACATGCGGCCGTGGAGCATGGCGTTGTAGGCCGGGAGCAGCAGGTGCTCCTTCATCACCCAGGCCATCCAGTGCTCGCGGTAGGGGCTGATGAAGCCGAACGAGGGCGTCATTTCCAGATCGTAGTTGAACTCCACCAGGATCGCCTGGCCGATTTCGGTAATCAGCGGGCAGGAGGTGTAGCCGTCGAACTCGGCGGTGGGCTCCCGGTCCTGGATGACGCGGATCAGGTTCTCGACCATGACCGGGGTCATGTTCTTGACCGTGGCCGAGGTCTTGCCGATCGGCACGCCGCAGCAGTCGCCGGCTCCGAAGACGTTCGGGTAGCGCTTGTGCCGGAGCGTGTACTGATCCACCTCCAACCAGCCGCCATCAGCGTAAGGGGCTTCCCGGGCCGCGAGATCGCTCTCGCGCAGCGGCTCGGGGGCGCTCATCGACGGCGGCAGGTGGATGAAGTCGTAGGACTCGGTGTACTCCCCGTCCCCGTCCGATTCGAAGGTGACCCGCTTCTGCTCCGGCTCGATGCCCTTGACCCGGTGGTGCCAGTGCACGTCGATGTCCCGCTCCTCGGGGAAGTGGCGCTTGAGGAACTCGTCGATATCCGGTTGTGAGAACAGGCCGTCGCCCGGAGCGTAGTAATGGAGGTCGGCATTGCCGCGCATGCCTCGCTGGCGCAGGCGGTGCTCGGTGATCATGCTCATCTTCAGCGGGGCGCCGGCGCACTTGATCGCCCCCGGCGGGCGGATGAACAGGCCCTTGCCGCCTTCCTGCAGGTAGTTCTCCACCGCGTTCCAGGTGGCGGACGCGTTGCCGGGGTTGTCGTAGACGCAGCCGATGCCGTGGGAGCCGATCAGGTCGGCGCTCATGCCCTCGATGCGGTCGAAGCGCAGCTCCAGACCGGTGGTCACGACCAGGTAGTCGTACTCCAAGGTCTCGCCCTCGTCGGTGACGAGGCGGTTGTTCTCCGGGTCGTACTCGGCGACCATCGCTTTGACCCAGTTGACCCCGCTGGGGACGTAACGCTCGTTACGGTCCTCGGTCTTGCTCCGAGGCCACTCGCCGGTGGCCACCAGCGTCAGTCCGGGCTGGTAGTAGTGGTCCTCGCGGCGGTCGACGAGGGTGATCTCGGCGCCGTCCAGGGCCCGGCGCAAGCGGTTGGCGGCGTTGAGCCCGCCGGCGCCGGCACCGACGATCACGATGCGGGCGTTGGTCTGAACCGCCCGGGCCGGCTCGCTGTGGAGCAGGGTGCCCGCCCCGAGGGCGCCGGCCGCGATCGCCCCGGTGCTCATCCCGGAGAGCTTGAGGAAGTCTCGCCGGCTGCAGGCCTCCACCAGGCGCTTGAGGTCGAGCCCCTCGGACCCGGATGGGGAGTGGTCGTTCATCTCGCTCCTCCTGACTGCATGCTGCAGTTGTTTTTTGTCCGCTTGTGAAGCGCCGCGGATCGGTTATATCGATCTCTCGCGATGTTTGCTCAATGTATACGAGTGGCGGGCGCTGTCAAAGCGTCGATTTGATATTAATCATGTCAATGATGGTTCGTCGCCCCGGGGTGAGGGGGCGGCTCAGTCGCGGTGACCGCACAGTCGCGACAGCCCCTCCCGATGCCCGACCTCGTGGCTCGACGGGAGACGCGCCCCCTCCGGGTCCTGGAGCCAGGCAAGCAGGTCCGCGTGTACGCGGTCGCGCTGCAGGTCGCGGGTCAGCAGGTGATGGCCCTCCGGGTAGAGGGCCAGGCGCCACTGTCCCGGCGGGCGCTGCGGGAGCCGATGGAGCATCAGACAGGTGGGTTCTGGCGGGATGACCTCATCCTGCTCGCCGTAAAGGATCAGTGCCCGCGAGTCCAGCTGCTCGCTGGCCTCTAGGGCGCGGTCCATGAGGTCGGTGACCCCGGCCAAGGCGCGGGCACTGACTTCGCGCTGGATGAGCGGATCCTCTCGCCACTCCTCGAGGACCTCGGGGTTGTCCGTCGGATCGACCCCCAGATCCTCGCCGCTCAGGCGCAGACCGGGGGTCAGGCGTGAAGAGAGCCACAGGCCGGTGCGCTGATACCAGGGCATCGCCTCGCGCCCCCAGACCGCCGGGGCCAGGAGCGCGGTGCCGGTGATCGCCTCCGGCGATTGTTCGGCGACCAGGATCATGGCGATGGCCCCGCCCATGCTATGGCCCATGAGGTAGAGCGGGGTATCGGGGTAGCGTTCGGCCAGCAGCTCGACGGCCGTGGCGGCATCGTCGATCAGTGCCTGCCCCCCAGGCCAGGTGCCCGCGTCCCCGGTTTCACCGAAACCTCGGTGGTCGTAGGCGTAGGTGGCGACCCCGCCCTCGGCGAGGTATTCGGCAGCGAAGCGCATGCCGCGGCTATAGTCATTGAGCCCGTGCAGCGCCAGAACCACAGCGTCGGCGCTGTCGTCGTGCTCGGGGCCCCAGCGTCGGTAAGGTAGCCGGTAACCGTCGTCGGCGAGGATGTACCCCTCACCCCAGGCGGGTGTCTCGCCGGGCGGGTCTGCCGGGCCGTCCACAGCGGCGCGGCTGCAGCCGACCGCCAGCGTGGCGAGCAGCAGCGGGGTGATGGCGAGGGTCAGTCTGCGCAAGGGGGCCCCGGTTGGCTGCCTACTGGTCGCGACGGCGCATGAACAGACGCATCTGCGCCTCGAGGCTGTCGGCAAAGGAACGCGCCTCGATCTCCCGGTCGATGGCTCGGTGGAGTTCCCGCAGCTGGTCGAGGGAGAGTTCCTGCAGCCGCTGCTTGATATCGGGTTGTTTCTGCAAGGGGTCTCGGTTCATCCGTCCTGAGTTGGTTGGCGCCTGGTGGGTGGCTTGCGTCTGCGACCTGTTCCGGTGGCTCAGGCGGCCTGAGCCTCGGCGGCCAGCTCATGGATGCGATCGACCATGGCGAAGAAGCCGTCCCGCCGGTTGGGGCTGAGGTTGCGCTCCAGTCCCAGCTGGCGGAACACCTCACGGATATCGGTCCGCTGGATCTCGTCCGGCGTGGCGCCGGAGTAGGCCATGAGCACCAGCGCAATCAATCCCTTGACGATGAAAGCGTCGCTGTCGGCGAGGAAGACCAGCCGCTGCGGGTCGTTTTCATCGCGCCGGCACACCAGCCAGACGTTGCTGGTGCAGCCCTCCACCCGGTTGGCCTCGGTCCGTTCCGCCTCCGGGAATTCCGGCAGTTGCCGGCCCAGGTCGATCAGGATGCGGTAGCGTTCCTCCCAGTCCTCAATGAACTCGAAGGTCTCCTTTAACTCGTTGAGATCCATAGGCTTTTATCGTGATCGGAGTCTGGCCGGTGCGGTGGGTCCGGCACCGGGCGGAGTACAGATAGGGATCTATAGGATAATACGTTACGACCGATTCCGCGAGGCCGTCCGCCGTGCGTAGACGGTAATCTCCTCACGGTCGTGATAGAGCTGCGCGGCGTGCACCCGCGCGCCGGTGGCTCGGATCGCCTCCAGGGCGTGGCGCACGGTCTCCAGTGGACGGCGCATGGGCAGCTTCAGATTGAATACTGCCGCCCTGGCCCGCGCCTCGCGCAGCCACTGTGCCATCAGGCGTGTGATCCCCTGCGGCCGGTCCACGACGTCGCAGACCAGCCAGTCCACCTCCGCTCGTGTCCGGAAGCGGAAGGCGTCGGTACGCCGGTGTTCGACACCGGGATCTTGGGCAAGGTCCGGGGCGAGCGGGCCGTTATCGATGGCGGTCACGGTGAGCCCGCGCTCGCGCAGCAGCCAGGTCCAGCCGCCCGGGGCCGCCCCGAGGTCCACGGCGTGTTCGCCGGGGTAGGGCTGCTCATGCTCCGGAACCAGGCGGTGGAGCGCCTCCTCGAGCTTGAGCACCGAGCGGCTTGGCGCGCTTCGCGGCATCCGCAGTCGGGGGATGCCGCCCGGCCAACCGCTGGCAGGGCCGACAGCGGCTAAGCAGTGGCGGGAGTCGGGGAACAGCAGGCGCAGACGCTGCTGCGGATCGCCGGCAGTCACCCCGGCCTGAGTCAGCGCGTGGCGCAGGGGGCCAGCGAAGCGTCGGCAGAAGCGGGCCAGGGGACGGCCTTCGTCGCTGTCCGGGTACTCGAGCCATGGGGAGGCACCGCCGGTCGCCGGGGGTAGCGCCGCCGCGATGGCTTCCGCGCGGCCGCCTTCCGGGAGCCCCTGCAGCTCGTCGACTAGGCCGGCTGCAGCGCGTGCAAAGACCAATGGCGGTGGCTGTTGCGGGGCGTCCCCGGCCGGGGCGTGGAAGACCACATAGGCGCTCTGCTCCCGTGCCCGGCAATAGCCGTGTACGCCGATTTCGCGCGCCGCTGCGGTAGCCTCGGAGGCGAGGCTCTGCTCGTAGCCGGCGCGGCAGTGGAGGATCCAGCCTTGCAGTTCCATGCCCCCATTCTACGGGTAGCGAGCCCGGGCCGGGGGCGACTATGCTGGAAGGGCGCAATCGTGCCGTGCACAAGGGGGATACCCATGGAAACCGTTCTTATCGTCGTCCTCGCCGTGCTGCTGGCGATCGTCGTCTCGGCGATTCGCGTCCTGCGCGAGTACGAGCGGGGCGTCATCTTCCAGCTCGGTCGTTTCTGGAGCGTCAAGGGGCCGGGGCTGATCCTGGTCATCCCCTTCATCCAGCAGATGGTGCGCGTGGATCTGCGCACGGTGGTGATGGATGTGCCAAGCCAGGATGTCATCTCTCGGGATAACGTCTCGGTCGGGGTGAACGCCGTGCTCTATTTCCGGGTCATCGACCCGCAGCGGGCCATCATCAATGTCGAGGATTTCCTCACGGCGGTGAGTCAGCTGGCGCAGACCACCCTGCGCTCGGTCCTCGGCCAGCACGAACTCGACGAGATGCTGGCCGAGCGGGACAAGCTCAACGCGCACATCCAGGAGATCCTCGATCAGCAGACGGACTACTGGGGCGTGAAGGTCGCCAACGTGGAGATCAAGCACGTCGATATCGACGAGTCGATGATCCGGGCCATCGCCCAGCAGGCCGAGGCCGAGCGTGCCCGGCGGGCCAAGGTCATCCACGCCGAAGGCGAGATGCAGGCGGCCGAGAAGCTGCGGGATGCCGCCGAGGTGCTCGGCCAGAGCCCGGCCTCGCTGCAGCTGCGCTACCTGCAGACCCTGGTCACCGTGGCCAACGAGAATGAGAGTTCTTCGATCGTCTTCCCGCTTCCGCTGGAGCTGTTGCGTGCCTTTGGATACAGCGAGGGGCACGGGCCTGGTAGCGGTGCCCACGGGCAGGGGACGACCACCGGGGATGGAGGTGCGCGCTGAGCCGACGGCGGAGCCAGGGGGTCGAAGGTGGGGAGCGCCGGGGACGGCCGCGGCAGCGGCCCGCCCCCGGCGCCGAGGATGCCGCGCAGATCGAGGGCTTTCTCGACGCCCTGTGGGCCGAGCAGGGGCTTTCCGATGCGACCCTGTCGGCCTATCGCTCGGACCTGGAGGGGTTTGCCGCGTTCCTTGACCGGCGCCACGGGGGCGGGCTTGCCACGGCGCAGCGCAGCGATGTCTTGGCCTATCTGGCCGAGCGGGTGGCCGCCGGGGCGCGGCCGCGGACCACGGCGCGTCTGCTCAGCAGCCTGCGCCGCTTCTATCGCCGGCTGGTATCGACCGGGGTCCGTGGCGAGGATCCCACCGCCGAGGTCGAGGCGCCCCGTCTCGGCCACCCCCTGCCGGGCACGCTGACCGAGCGCCAGGTCGAGGCCCTGCTTGCTGCGCCGGATACCGACGAGCCGCTGGGACTGCGGGACCGCTGTCTGCTTGAGGTGCTCTACGCCACCGGGCTTCGGGTCTCGGAGCTGGTGGCATTGCGGGTGGACGGGGTAAGCCTGCGCCAGGGTCTGGTGCGGGTCGTCGGCAAGGGGGGGCGGGAGCGTCTGGTCCCGCTAGGCGAGGAGGCCCTGGACTGGCTGCGCCGATACCTGGATGAGGTGCGTCCGCTGCTGCTTGGTGGTCGGGTGGCCGAAGCCCTATTCGTGACGCGCCGCGGAGAAGGGCTGACGCGTCAGGCCTTCTGGTACCGGGTCAAGCGCTACGCCGTCGAAGCGGGGATCGATCCGGCCATCTCGCCCCACACGCTGCGCCATTCCTTCGCCACGCACCTGCTCAACCACGGTGCGGATCTGCGTGCTGTACAGATGCTGCTGGGCCACGCCGATCTGTCCACCACCCAGATCTACACCCACGTGGCCCGGCAGCGTCTGCAACAGCTCCATGCCGCGCACCACCCGCGCGGCTGAACCCGGCCGGAGGCTCAGCGCTCCAGGTGCTGGAGCTTGTCCGGCTTGCCGTCCCACTCCTCGGCGTCCGGCGGCGGATCCTTCTTCTCGGTGATCAGCGGCCACTTCTGGGCGAGCTCGGCGTTGAGCTCTAGGAAGTGCTCCATGGACGGCGGCAGGTCGTCCTCGGAGTAGATAGCCTCGGCCGGGCACTCCGGCTCGCAGAGGGTGCAGTCGATGCACTCATCCGGGTCGATGACCAGGAAGTTCGGCCCCTCGTGGAAGCAGTCCACGGGGCAGACCTCCACGCAGTCGGTGTACTTGCACTTGATGCAGTTCTCGGTGACGACGTAGGTCATGTAACTGGCTCCGTTGCCGTTTCAGGTCCTTCACCTGGGAGGTGATGGTGCCCAACCGGGCACCCTACCCGCGGCGAGCATTCTAACGACTCATGCACCGCGGTCCTACTCCTCGCACTGTCCCTTCAGCCAATAGATGGTCTCGAGGGCTTCCCGCGGGGTCAGCCCATCCGGGTCAAGGTTTTCGACCGCCGTGCGGACCGGGTCCGGTTCGGGCTCCGGCTGCGCCGGCGGCTGCAGGACCGGTTCGGGGCCGAACAGCGGCAGCTGGGCGGAGCCGCTGTCGTCGCCATCGCCCGACTCGAGGCTGCGCAGCTTCTCCCGAGCTGCCTGGAGGACCTCCTGCGGGACCCCGGCGAGGGCGGCCACCTGCAGTCCGTAGCTCTGGTTGGCGGGGCCGTCGCGCACGGCGTGCAGGAAGACGATGCGTTCGCCGTGTTCGGCGGCCTCCAGGTGGACATTGATGACCCCGGGGTGGATTTGCTCCAGGGCGGTCATCTCAAAGTAGTGGGTGGCGAACAGCGTGAAGGCCCGGATGCGCGTGGCGAGGCGCTCGGCCGTCGCCCAGGCCAGGGCCAGGCCATCGAAGGTGCTGGTGCCGCGGCCGATCTCGTCCATCAGCACCAGGCTCTCGGCGGTGGCGTTGTGGAGGATGTTGGCCGTTTCGGTCATTTCCACCATGAAGGTGGAGCGGCCCGAGGCAAGGTCGTCGGCGGCACCGATGCGCGTGAAGATGCGGTCGATGGGGCCCAGGACCGCGCGTTGCGCCGGGACGAAGGCGCCGGCGTAGGCTAACAGCGTGATCAGGGCGGTCTGCCGCATGTACGTCGATTTGCCGCCCATGTTCGGACCGGTGATCAGCAGCATGCGCCGGCGGTTGTCCAGGCGGACGTCATTGGGCACAAAGGGGGCATCCAGGGCCTGTTCGACGACCGGGTGCCGGCCGCCCTCGATGCGTACCCCGGGGGTGTCGGCCAGCTCCGGCTGGACATAGTCGAGGGTCCGGGCCCGCTCGGCAAAGGCGGCCAGGGCGTCTAGCTCGGCCAGTGCGGCGGCGCTGTGCTGGAGGGGGGTTAGCTCGGTGGCGAGGCCGGCAACCAGCTCTTCGTAGAGCGCCTTCTCGCGGGCCAGGGCGCGCTCGCGGGCGGAAAGGACCTGCTCTTCGAAGCGCTTGAGTTCCGGGGTGATGAACCGCTCGGCCGCCTTGAGGGTTTGGCGGCGGGTGTAGCGCTCCGGCATTTGGCTGCTCTGGCTGCGGCTGACCTCGATGTAGTAGCCGTGGACTCGGTTGAAGCCCACCTTGAGGGTCGGGACCCCGGTGGCCGCCCGCTCCTCGGCCTCCAGCGCAGCCAGGTAGTCATCGGCATTGCGCGACATCGAGCGCAGCTCATCGAGTTCGCCGTCGAAGCCGTCAGCAATGACGCCGCCGTCACGCACGGTTGCCGGCGGTGCATCGATGATCGCCCGCTGCAGCAGGTCGACGGTCTTCGGGTGTTCATCGAGCTCGACCCCAAGCTCCTGCAGGCGGTGGCTGTTGAGCTGCCCGAGAAGGATCTGCAGCTGGGGCAGACGCTCCAGCGCATCGCGCAGGCCGGTCAGATCCCGAGGGCGCGCCGTGCCGAGGGCGACCCGGGCGAGGATGCGCTCGACGTCGGCGCAGCCTTCTAGGGCGTTGCGCACGTCGGCGAAGGCACCGTCGGCCAGGGCAGCCACGGCGGCATGGCGGGCAGCGATGGTCCCGCTCTGACGCAGGGGGCGTTGGAGCCAACGGCGCAGCAGCCGGCCGCCCATCGCGGTGACGCTGGTGTCTATCACCGAAGCCAGGGTGTGCTCGGTCCCCCCGGAGAGGTTGCGCTCGATCTCCAGGTTGCGCCGGCTGGCGGCGTCGATGGTGATGGCCTCGTCCCTCGACTCGACGGTCAGGGCGCCCACGTGGGGCAGGGCAGCCCGCTGAGTCTCATTAATGTACTGCAGGAGCGCACCGGCGGCGGTCACCGGGGCGTGCAGCTCCTCGGCGCCGAAACCGGAGAGGTCGTGAGTGCCCAGCTGGCGCAGGAGCAGGCGCCGGGCTGTATCGTGCTCGAAGTGCCACGGCGGGCGGCGCTGTGCCACGCATCCCCCCTCCGGCGCCGGAGTCTGGTCATCATCGGGGAGGATGAGTTCCGCGGGCCTTAGGCGCTCGAGCTCGGCAGCGAGGGACTCCTGGTCGGGTGCTTCGAGCACCGAGAAGCGCCCGGAGGAGAGCTCTAGGGAAGCCACGCCGAATCGGCCCTTGGGCCCTGGGGCCACGGCGGTGAGCAGGTTGGCACTGCGCTCCTCGAGCAGGGCGTCCTCGGTCAGGGTGCCGGGGGTGACCACCCGCACCACCTGGCGCTCCACCGGCCCCTTCGCGGCGTTGGGATCGCCGATCTGCTCGCAGATGGCCACCGACTCGCCGAGCCGGACCAGGCGGGCGAGGTAGCTCTCGACGGACTGGACTGGCACGCCGGCCATCGGGATCGGCGCGCCCGCTGATTCGCCCCGGGTGGTCAGGGTGATGTCGAGGAGTTTCGCGGCGCGCTCGGCATCCTCATAAAATAGTTCGTAGAAATCACCCATCCGGTAGAACAGCAGAGTCTCCGGATACTCCGACTTGATGCGCAGGAACTGTCGCATCATCGGGGTGTGTCCGGCGCCTGCCTCGGCGGTTTCGGCCTCTTGGGTAGCTGCTGCCATGGGGTGATTCCGGTGCCGCGTTGGATGAGGGGGAGATATGGTACACGACGACCGCACACTGCAAGAGCACGCGCGACAGGTTGGTGAGGCGTTGCAGCGATACGACCTCAGTCTGGCGGTGGCGGAGTCGTGCACGGGCGGGTTGCTGGCCAAGATCCTGACCGATGGTGGTGGTGCGTCCAGCTGGTTCGAGCGTGGGTTGGTGGTTTACAGCAATACGGCCAAGCGGGAGTTGGCAGGCGTCCCGCAGCGACTGATCGAGCAGCACGGCGCGGTCAGCCAGGAAGTGGCCGAGGCGTTGGCCCTTGGGGTGCTGGGCCGCGCGCCGGTGACTCACAGCGTGGCGGTGACTGGTGTCGCCGGCCCCGAGGGCGGGACGGCGGCCAAGCCCGTGGGCACGGTGTGGATCGCCTGGGGGTCGCCGGCCGGGGTCCAGGCCCGGATGTACCGGTTCCCAGGGGATCGGGACGCCGTGCGCCGGGCCAGCGTGGCTATGGCCCTTGAAGGGCTGCTGGAGCGTTGCCGGGGGGCGGCTTGAGCGGTGGTGCGGACAGGCCGCGTCTATATCAGATACTCCAGCGCTGGGCGCTAGCGGCCGATACCTCGAGTCAGGGGGCGTGACGGCGCCAAGGATGCCGGCGGGGCTGTTAGAATCGTTCGATGGTGCCGGGTGAAAGACTCGGCCGGGTTGTGGAATAATCCGCGACCCTGGCGGCGGGCCGGTGGCAGGGACGCAGACCGGGTCGAGGGGGCGCCGGAGCCCGTCATCATGGGGCAATCACGCGACGAGGTGGATTCGGAAATGGATGACGATCGCAAGAAGGCGCTCGGCGCCGCATTGGGGCAGATCGAGAAGCAGTTCGGCAAAGGCGCCGTCATGCGCATGGGTGACGCCCGCGCCGTGCGCGGGGATGTCAAGAGCATCTCCACCGGGTCACTGGCCCTGGATGTGGCGCTGGGTATTGGTGGTCTGCCGCGCGGGCGGGTGGTCGAGATCTACGGGCCGGAGTCGTCCGGGAAGACGACCCTGACCCTGCACATCATCGCCGAGGCGCAGAAGGCTGGTGGCGCGGCGGCGTTCGTCGACGCCGAGCACGCGCTGGATCCGGACTACGCCGAGGCGGTGGGGGTGGATATCAACGACCTGTTGGTCTCGCAGCCGGATACTGGCGAGCAAGCGCTGGAGATCGCCGATATGCTGGTCCGCTCGGGAGGGCTCGACGTGGTGGTGGTCGACTCGGTGGCCGCCCTTACGCCGAAGGCCGAGATCGAAGGCGAGATGGGCGATTCCCACGTGGGTCTGCAGGCGCGGCTGATGTCCCAGGCGCTGCGCAAGCTCACCGGCAGTATCCAGCGCTCCAACACTTTGGTGGTTTTCATCAACCAGATCCGCATGAAGATCGGTGTGATGTTCGGCAGCCCCGAGACCACTACCGGTGGCAACGCGCTCAAGTTCTACTCGTCGGTGCGCATGGACATCCGCCGCCTCGGGGCCATCAAGAAAGGTGACGAGGTCCTTGGTAACGAGACCCGGGTCAAGGTGGTCAAGAACAAGATGGCACCGCCGTTCAAGCAGGCGGAGTTCGAGATCCTCTACGGCGAGGGGATCTCCCGCGAGGGTGAGATCATCGACATGGGCGTCGCCCAAGGGTTCGTGGACAAGTCCGGTGCCTGGTACAGCTACAACGGGGATCGCATCGGGCAGGGCAAGGACAACGCCCGGCAATTCCTGCGCAACAATCCGCAGATCGCCGCCGACATCGAGGCCCGCATCCGCGAGAAGGTCCTCGGTACGGCTATTCCCGAGGCCGAAGCGACCGAGGGCGACGGTTCCGGCTCGGATTCGGACTCCGGCAAGGGGGCATGAGCGAAGCCGGGGTGGAGCCCGGGGCTGTGCGGGATGTAGCCCTGCGCCTGCTGGGCCGGCGCGAGCACACGCGGCGTGAGCTGGCGCAGAAGCTGGCCCGCCGCGGTTTCGATCCGGGCGAGGTGGAGCCGGTGCTCGAGGCCCTGGTCGATGAGGGGTTGCTGGACGAGACGCGCTTTGCGGAAGTCTTTGTGCGCAGCCGCGTCGAGCGGGGCCAGGGTCCGGTGCGTATCGCGCAGGAGCTTCGCCAGCGCGGAGTGATCGGCGGTGTGATCGACGAGGCGCTGGCGGACGCCGGTGTCGATTGGTGGGAGCAGGCCCGCGCGGTCCGTCAGCGTCGCTTCGGCGCGGTCGTTCCTGCGGATCGTCGAGAGGCGCTGCGGCAGGCGCAATTCCTGCAAAGGCGCGGGTTTACGGCAGAACAGGTGCGTGCGGCTGTGGCCGCCGCGGACGAAGACGACGAAAGGGGCCCGTATGGGTGAGAACATGACATCGGCGCAGTTGCGCGCCGCCTTCCTGGAGTTCTTCAGGGAGCGGGGGCACGAGGTCGTGCCGAGTTCGCCGTTGGTGCCGGCCAACGACCCGACGCTGCTCTTTACCAACGCCGGGATGGTCCCCTTCAAGGAGGTGTTTCTCGGGCGGGAGCAGCGCGGCTACCAGCGGGCCGCGAGCAGCCAGCGCTGCGTGCGCGCCGGCGGTAAGCACAACGATCTTGAGAACGTCGGCTACACCGCCCGGCACCACACCTTCTTCGAGATGCTTGGCAACTTCTCGTTCGGCGATTACTTCAAGCGGGATGCCATCCGCTACGCCTGGACATTCCTCACCGAGGTGGTCGGCCTTCCGGCCGAACGGCTCTGGGTTACGGTTTACGAGGACGATGACGAGGCGGCGCGGATCTGGCTGGAAGAGATCGGCGTGGATCCGGCGCGCTTCCGGCGCATCGGTGCCCACGATAACTTCTGGTCCATGGGCGATACCGGCCCCTGTGGTCCGTGCTCCGAGGTCTTCTACGACCACGGCCCCGAGGTTGCGGGCGGTCCGCCGGGGTCCGAGGACGAAGACGGCGACCGCTATATAGAGGTCTGGAACCTCGTCTTCATGCAGTATGACCGCGACGCCGAGGGCAATCTGCACCCGCTACCGAGCCCATCCATCGACACCGGCATGGGGCTGGAGCGTCTGGCTGCGGTCATGCAGGGCGTTCACGATAATTACGAGACGGACCTGTTCACGCCGTTGCTGGATGCTGCCGGCGAGATCGCCGGGGTGGCCGACCGGCGCAAGCCGTCGCTCAAGGTGGTCGCCGACCATATCCGGGCCTGCTCCTTCCTGATCGTCGACGGGGTGCTGCCCTCCACGGAGGGGCGCGGCTATGTGCTGCGACGCATTATTCGCCGGGCCGTGCGTCACGGCTACCAGCTGGGCATCGATGAGCCGTTCTTCTATCGCCTGGTCGAGTCGCTCGACACGGTCATGGGGGAGGCGTTCCCTGAGCTTCGCGAGCGCCGGGAGTTTGTCGAGAAGATCCTTTTCCAGGAGGAGAAGCGCTTTCGCGAGACCCTCGAGGACGGTCTCGCGCTGCTCGACGACTACCTTTCGGGCAGCGACAGCGGGGTGATCGACGGTGAGGTCGTGTTCAAGCTCTACGACACCCACGGGTTCCCGGTGGACCTGACCGCCGATATCGCCCGCGAGCGCGGCCTGGAGGTGGATGATCAAGGCTTCGAGGCGCGCATGGCCGAGCAGCGCGAGCGCGCGCGGGCGGCGAGCCGGTTCGGCGGTGCCCGCGAAGAAGTGGTCGATGCCGGGGAGAGTCGCTTTACTGGCTACGAGACGCTGGAGGATGTCGGCTCGGTGACCGGCCTGTATCAGGATGGCCGCTCGGTGCAGCAGCTGCAGGCTGGTGAGCAGGGCATGGTGGTTCTTGACCGGACCCCGTTCTACGCCGAATCGGGTGGCCAGGTGGGCGATCGCGGCGAGATCCTGGCCAACGGGCTACGCTTCCGGGTAGAGGACACCGTCAAGCAGGGAGACGCCCACGGCCACCTGGGGCGGCTTGAGGCGGGCCAGCTGGGCGTAGGGGACCAAGTGACCGCTCGGGTGGATCGCGGGACTCGCGAAGCGACCGTGCGCAACCACTCTGCCACCCATCTGCTGCACGCAGCCCTGCGCGAAGTTCTCGGCGACCATGTCCAGCAGAAGGGGTCTCTGGTGGCACCGGACCGGCTGCGTTTCGATTTCTCCCACTACGAGGCGCCGTCGCGCGAAGAGCTGGCGGGGATCGAGGCGCGCGTCAACGAGGAGATCCTCACCAACCACCCCGTCGAGGCCGCGAACATGGCCTACGAGGAAGCGGTGCAGGCCGGGGCCATGGCCCTGTTCGGTGAGAAGTACGGGGATACGGTGCGGGTGATCTCGGTGGGTGATTATTCCCGGGAGCTCTGTGGCGGCACCCACGCCGCGCGGACCGGTGACATCGGTCTGTTCAAGATTGTTGACGAGACCGGCGTTGCCGGCGGGGTGCGCCGTATCGAAGCGTTGACCGGTGAGCGTGCCCTTGGCTGGGTCCAAGAGGCCGAGGAGCGACTCAATCGCCTCTCGGATCTGTTGCGGGTGGGTCCCGACAACCTGGTGATGAAAGTCGAGCAGCTCAGCGAGCGCGCCCGCGAGCAGGAGAAAGAGATTGAGCGCCTCAAGCAGAAGCTCGCGACCCAGGCCGGTCGGTCACTGCTAGACGATGCTGGCGAGGTTGCCGGTGTCCGCTTCCTGGCCACCTGCGTTGAGGGGGGTGGCAAGGGGTTGAGGGATACACTGGATCAGCTCAAGAACCAGCTCGGTAGCGGGGTGATCGTGCTGGCGGCGGTCCAGGGCGAGAAGGTTCAGTTGGTCGCGGGCGTGACCAAGGATCTGACCGATCGCCTCTCCGCCGGTGATCTGGTTAATCATGTCGCCGCCCAGGTCGGGGGGCGTGGCGGAGGACGGGCGGACTTCGCCCAAGCGGGCGGGAAAGACCCAAGCCGCGTCAATGATGCGTTGGCTTCTGTAGAAGCCTGGATTAAGGATAACTTGACTTAATGGCGTCTTATAACCATCCTATAATGCTTTCAATAGGAGGGTGAGGCGCCCCTGCTAGCTGAGGAATGCCCATGGGGCTGGTAGTCAAAAAATTCGGTGGAACTTCGGTCGGGACGACCGAGCGCATCCAGGCAGTGGCCGAGAAGGTCAAGGCCAGCCGCGAGGCCGGAGAGGACGTGGTCGTCGTCGTCTCCGCGATGAGCGGTGAGACCAATCGCCTGGTCGAGCTTGCCGAGTCGATCCACTCCGATCCTCCGGCACGTGAAGTGGACGTGCTTCTGTCCACCGGTGAGCAGGTCACCATCGCCCTGCTGACCATGGCGCTGGAGCAGATCGGCTGTCCGGCGCGCTGTTACACCGGTGCGCAGGTGCGGATTCTGACCGACAGCTCATTCAGCAGGGCGCGGATCCTCGATATCGATGCTGAGCCGTTGCAAGAGGATCTGCAGCGGGGACGTGTCGTGGTGGTCGCGGGCTTCCAGGGTGTCGACGAGGAAGGCGCGCTCACCACGCTGGGCCGTGGCGGTTCCGATACCACGGCCGTGGCGCTGGCAGCTGCACTGGAAGCGAGCGAGTGCCAAATCTATACCGACGTGGATGGGGTCTACACCACCGACCCGCGCGTCGTGCCCGAGGCGAGGCGGTTGGACCGTATTACGGTCGACGAGATGCTGGAGCTATCCAGCTTAGGCTCCAAGGTCCTGCAGATCCGGGCCGTGGAGTTCGCCGGCAAGTACCGCGTCCCCCTGCGGGTGCTGTCCAGCTTCGAAGAAGGGCCTGGAACGCTCATCACCTACGAGGAAGAGGGAATGGAAGAGCCGCTGATTTCCGGTATTGCGTTCAATCGCGATGAAGCGAAGATCTCTGTCATCGGGGTGCCGGACACGCCGGGGATCGCGGCGAAGATCCTCGGGGCGGTGGCCGACGCGAACATCGAAGTGGACATGATCATCCAGAACATCAGCCAGCAGGGGCTGACGGATTTCACGTTTACGGTCCACAAGCGCGATTATCAGGCCACCCTGGATCTGGTCCGGGACAACGCCGAACAGCTGGGGGCCCGGGAGGTTTATGGCGATGACAAGATCGTCAAGCTCTCCCTGGTCGGCGTCGGGATGCGTTCCCACGCCGGCGTGGCGAACACCATGTTCCGTGCGTTGTCCAACGAGGGGATCAATATCCAAATGATCTCAACCTCTGAGATCAAGATCTCGGTGGTTGTCGAGGAGAAATACTTGGAGCTTGGCGTGCGCGCCCTGCACAAGGCCTTTGAGTTGGATGTCCAGCCCGTGGCCGAGCTTGAGGGTCTCTCCGACGAGTAGCGCAGTTTCGGTCCTTCGGGGCGCAAAGAGGTGACGGCTAGGTCCCGGACCGCCCTGGAGGGCGAAGCGGCCGCCCGCTCAAGAGGCGCCGGTGGCGGTGGCATAATCAAGGAGTCAAGTTCGATGCTTATACTCACGAGGAGAGTGGGCGAGACGCTGATGATCGGCGACGATGTCAGTGTGACGGTGCTCGGGGTCAAGGGTAACCAGGTGCGAATCGGTGTAAATGCGCCGCGGGATGTCTCCGTGCACCGTGAAGAGATCTATGAGCGGATCCGTCACGAGAAGGATGGCGATGTCCCGGAGGCGGCCCCTGGGCAGGGTGCCGATTCGCAGTAGCTCGAGGGTTTACGGGGAGGGGGTCTATCCCTTAAGGTACGCACCCTACGGAGAGATGGCCGAGTGGCTGAAGGCGCTCCCCTGCTAAGGGAGTAAGGGCGAAAGCCCTTCGAGGGTTCGAATCCCTCTCTCTCCGCCAAAACAACGGTTGACTCGGCAAGCAGTCAACGGCAGAATAAAGCGCTTTATAGCGCCGGTAGCTCAACTGGATAGAGCATCTGACTACGGATCAGAAGGTTGGGGGTTCGAATCCTCCCCGGCGCGCCAGCATCCGAAAAGCCCGGCCCGTAAGGGCCGGGCTTTTTTTACGGGTGGTGCTCGCCCAGGCCCTGACGGCCGACCCAGTCGCGGGCGAACTGCCAGGCCACCCGTCCGCTGCGCGAGCCGCGATCCAGGGCGTAGGCCAGTGCCGCCTGGCGGGTCGTCTCGGTGTCGCCATCGATCCTCCCGCCCAGATACTCGATCCAGCCACGGACGATCTCCAGGTAGCGTTCTTGGGCAAAAGGGTGGAAGGAGAGGCGTACGCCGAAGCGCTCGGACAATGAGATGCGTTCCTCGACCCCGTCGCCGTGATGGAGCTCGCCCCCGCTGAGGTGCGCCTGGCGATTGTCCGCCATGTGCTCGGGGACCAAATGCCGTCGATTGGATGTGGCGTAGAGCAGGGCGTTTTCGGCGCTGGAGGTCAGGGAGCCGTCCAGCACCGCCTTGAGGGCGCGGTAGTGCTGGTCGCTCGCGTCGAAAGAGAGATCATCGCAGAAGATGATGAACCGTTCGGGGCGTTGGCCGAGCAGCGGCAGCAAGCCGGGTAGATCGGTCAGGTGCTCGGGCTCGATCGCGATCAGGCGCAGGCCCTGCTCGGCGTAGGCGGTGTGCAGGGCCTGAATCAGTGACGATTTGCCGGTGCCGCGTGCCCCCCAGAGTAGCGCGTTGTTCGCTGGCAGCCCGGCCAGGTGCTGCCGGGTATTGCGGACCAGGGTCTCTTTCTGGCGCTCGATGCCCCGCAGGTGACGGAGTTCGACCCGCGTCGCGGCGGGGATGGGTTCCAGCCAGCCCTGGCCGGCGCGCCGGCGCCAACGAAAGGCGGTGGCTGCGTCCCAGTCTGGCGCCGCCTCGGCGGGCGGGAGAAGGGGTTCGATGCGTTCGAGGAGTTGCTCGGCGCGGTCGAGGAATTGTTCGAGGCGGTCCATGACCCTCCCTTTCTCGTTGGCGTTGCACGCTTGAGTCCTGGTTCAGTTGTTACCATGGCGATCATGATCCGCTTTCACGATATCACCCTGCGCCGCGGTCCAGAGCCCCTCCTGGAAGGGGCGAGTGCCGCCATCGACCCGGGGCACAAGATCGGGTTGATCGGTGCCAACGGCTCGGGCAAGAGCACCCTGCTGGCTCTGCTTCGCGGTGAGCTGGCCACAGATCGCGGCGAAGTCGAATACCCCGGCGGGTGGCGGATCGCCTCGATGGCACAGGAGACTCCGGCGCTCGAGCGCGCGGCGGTGGACTTTGTCCTCGATGGGGATGCGGTTCTGCGCGCGGCGGAGCAGGAGGTGGCCGCCGCCGGGCGCGCGGGGGACGGGCACCGGATCGCGTCCGCGCATGCCCGGTTCGAGGCGGCGGATGGCTACAGCGCGCGGGCGCGGGCCGAAGAGTTGCTGCACGGCCTCGGGTTCGCCCCCGCAGATTCGCAGCGGCCGGTATCGGCGTTCTCCGGCGGCTGGCGGGTGCGGCTGAGCCTGGCCCAGGCACTGATGACGCCGTCGGATCTGCTGTTGCTCGACGAGCCGACCAACCACCTCGATCTGGAGGCGGTTCTTTGGCTCGAGCAATGGCTTCGCGAGTACACCGGGACGCTGTTGCTGATCTCCCACGACCGGGCGTTGCTCGATCGGGTCGTCGACGGGGTGCTGCACATCGAGCAGCGCCGACTCACCCTCTACAGCGGCGGCTACAGCGATTTCGAGCGCCAGCGGGCCGAGCGCCTCGCCCGGCAGCAGGCGCTTTACGAGAAGCAGCAGCGTGAAATCGCGCACATGCAGCGGTTTATCGATCGCTTCCGGGCCAAGGCGAGCAAGGCTCGGGCCGCCCAGAGCCGGATCAAGGCGCTGGAACGTATGGAGGGGGTTGCACCGGCATACGCAGATTCGCCCTTCGAGTTCGGGTTTAGCGACACGCCTGCCGTGGCCAACCCCTTGATCATGCTGGATGGGGTAGATCTGGGATATGCCGCCGACCCCGTCCTGCGCGGGGTGGCCCTAAGTCTGGCGAAAGAGGAGCGCGTTGGCCTGCTGGGACCCAATGGCGCCGGCAAGTCGACGCTGGTGCGTGCCCTTGCCGGCGAGCTGGCCCCGCTGGCTGGCGAGATGGTGCAGGCGTCGGGCTTGCGGGTCGGCTACTTCGCCCAACATCAACTGGAGCAGCTGGATCCCGAGGCCAGTCCACTGGCGCATCTTCAGCGCCTTTCGCCGGAGGCCTCGCCCCAACGGCTGCGGGATTTCCTGGGTGGTTTCGCCTTTGTCGGGGATCAGGCTACCGCCGCGGTGGCGCCGCTCTCCGGTGGCGAGAAGGCCCGGCTGGTGCTGGCGCTGCTGGTCTGGCAACAGCCGAACCTGCTGCTGCTCGACGAGCCGACCAACCACCTCGATCTGGAGATGCGCCACGCACTCACCCGGGCCCTGCAAGGGTTCACCGGGGCGGTGGTGGTGGTTTCCCACGATCGCAGCCTGCTGGGGGCAACGGTTGAGCGCTACTGGCTGGTCGCCGATGGCGGTGTTCGGGGCTTCGATGGCGATCTGGACGACTACCACCGCTGGCTGCTCGAGCGGCGCCGTGGGGGAGACGGACCACGACGAGGTGACGGGCGTGGTGCCCGGGAAGCCACCCCGGAAGCCGCCCATACTGCCGAGCAGCGCAAGGCGCAGCGGCGCCGGCAGGCTCAGCAGCGCGCGGCACTGAAGCCGTTGCGCGAGCGCGCCGAGCAACTGCTCGAGCGCATCGAGGCGTGCGATCAGGCGCTGGCTCGTTTGGAGGCGCAGCTTGGCGATCCGGAACTCTACAGCGGCGACAACGAGGCCCTGACCGGGCTTCTGCAGGAGCAGGGTCGACTGCAGCGTGAGCGGGATGCGCTGGAAGCGCAGTGGATCGAGGCGGAGGAGGCGGTCGAGGCCGCTCAGGCCGCGGGTCAGTAGCTGTCGTGAAGCGGATGTCAGGCGGGGGTGCCGGCCGGGCGCTGGCTACCCGGCCGGCCAGGGGGTCAGGCGCTCAGGTCGCTACGGATCTGCTCGCGGACCCGGTGGATCCAGACCAGCGCCGCGATGATCAGCGCTGCGCCGAGGCCCAGCACGGCGGCCTGCTCCGGATTGCTGAGCAGCTCCATCTGTTTGCCCGGGGCGAGGTCCGTCAGCACCTTGCGGCTGGCGTCGTCGGCGGTGGCACAGAACTGCGCGAAGGCGAACCCGACGTAGACGACCACGGTGCCCAGAAAGCCTACTAGCGCCGCCTGCCGGATTCGTTCGGACTGCTGGTAGCCACGTTCATAGTCCCAGTAGCCCAGCGCCGTGCGCTGGAACTCGAACTCTGCGGCGCGCAGCTTGTTGCCGATCTTCTCGTAAAGGAAGAAGGCAATGCCGATCAGCACTGCGGCGATGGCCACCCACGGGCTCACCGCCAGGTGCTCGCTCCAGAACTGCTCCACCAGGTAGGCGGTGACGAAGTGCGCCACCAAGAGGATCGCCAGAACGCTGCCCCAAAGCAGCGGGATCCGGCGATTGGTGTAGATCCGTAGCGCTTCGATAATCTCTTCGTTGCGTTTCATAAGCCAATCCTTTCCGTTGTCCGCTCCGGTGCGTGGGGCGAGGGCGCCCGGGGCTTCGCGCGGAGCAATCCGCTAGCAGCGCGGCATTAACCTACTCGCCGGTGTCTGCGGCTGCAAGCAGTCGAGGCGTTTTTCTGCATCCGAGGTATCGGTTTTTCTAACAGTGTCGGTCAGCCGTGGCTGACGTTGCCGAGTCGTTCCTGGAGCGTGTTGAACAACTGGCGTGCCGGCTCGCTGGGCCGCCCGGCGCCACGGTGGAGGGCCAGCTCGATGCTGGGCAGTTCCGGTAGCCCCGTCTCCTGTCCCAGTGTGCGCAGATCCGGATCGAGCATCGAAGGGGTGAGAACCGTCACGGCCAGCCCGGAGCGGACTGCCGCGCGCAGCCCGGCCAGGCTGGTACTGGTATAGGCAATGCGCCAGGGGAAGTCGGCGGCCTCCAGGGCTTCGACGGCTTGCTCGCGGAAGGTGCACACGCCCTGGCGGGAGAGGGCGAGCGGGAGTGGTTCGCGCTCCTCGGCGGCGTACGCCGCCGCTGCCGCCCAGACGAGGGGCTCGCGGCGCAGGACCTCGCCGCCCGGGCTTTTCGGTTGCCTGGTAACGACGGCCAGGTCCAGCTGGCCCGCCTGGACCTGCTCGATCAGGTCAACGCTCAGGCCGCCACTGACTTCGAGCTCGATGCCGGGGTAGCGGGCCTCGAAATCGCTCAGGCTCTCCGGCAGGAACATGATGTAGTCGTCGGGGATTCCCAGCCGAACCCGTCCCTCCATGCGCTCCTCCTGAAGCTCCTGCCAGGCGAGGGCATTTTGCTGCAATAGCCGACGCGCGTGGGCGAGCAGTCGTTCGCCCTTGGTGGTTGTCGCCAGCTTGCGCTGGTCGCGGCGCAGAAGGCGGTAGCCGGCCAACTCCTCCAGGCGGGTAATGTGAGCGCTGACAGTGGATTGGGCAAGGTGCAGCTGTTCGCCGGCGGCCGTGAAGCCGCCTTGTTCAACGACCGCGACGAAGGTCTGGAGCAGCGTTAGATCGAGGATGCGTGTCTTCATGAGCGATCGAGCAACGTGATCGGTTGATTACGAAGATTCGTTTGGAAGATCGAATGATGAGCCCTATATTACGCGGCCCGTTCAGTTCCATCAAAAGGTTAGAGGAGGTCATGCGTTGCTGAACCGTGCGCTGCTTTCGGGTCTTGTGGCTGGTGTTTTTTCGGTAAGTCTGTGGGGCAGTCTGCCGTTGTTGCGCCAACTTACCGAGTTGCCGGCCATGATGACGACGGTAGTGGCCCTGATGGCGGCCGCTGCGGTCGCTTGGTGTTCGGCAATTTTGGTGCGTGAGCCGCACGGCCGAATGCCGGACCCGGATCTGAGCTACTGGCTCGGCGGCGTGCTCTCGCTTGTGGCAGCGCTCTACCTCTACTTCGCCGCGCTGGCCTGGGGGGAGCCAGCACGCGTGACGTTGGTCACGTACCTGTGGCCAGTGGTGTTCGTGCTTGTCGCCAATTGGTTGGCCGGGCGCGGGGTTCAGCCCCGGGTGCTCGTCGGGATGGTCGTGGCGTTTGTCGGCGTGGCGCCGCTGATCCTGGGAGACGCGCCTGCCGGGGTGGAGACTCCGCTGGTCGCTTACGTCTTCGGGGTGATCAGTGGTTGTGCTTGGGCGGCGTTCTCGGTCTACCTCACGCAGGCGGGCTCGATCCCGTTCCGCGGCTATGCGCGAATGTTCGCCCAGGCGGCGCTCATCGCCGTGGTGCTCCAGCTCCTGCTTGGTGAGAGCGTCAGTGCACCTCAGGGTACGGACTGGCTGGCGGCCGCCCTGATCGGCGTGGGTCCGTACGGGATTGCGTTCATGACCTGGGGGCTCGCCCTGCGCAAGGGTCCCACCGGGCTGCTCGGTGTGCTGACCTACATGGTCCCGGTCATCTCGGCGGTCCTGCTGGTTCTCACCGGCTTTACCGAGCCGGAGCCGGCTCTGCTGATCGCGGGCCTGGCCGTGGTCGGCGGTGCGCTGCTGGCGCAGAGCGCCGAGGGTCAGTCCGAGTCGGGTGCCGCCGAGCGGGACCCGGACGCAGTGGAAGAAGCCTCAGCCCGCCGGGCGATGGATCGGGCCAGCCCCGAGAATATGAGGGAGTGAGCTGGGGCTAGGGCGTACCAGTAGAGTAGGCCCCAGACCCCGGCCGGGTGCCAGTGGTTGGCCACCGTGATTTCGGTGCCGCCCCCGGTTCGCGGCGTGAGCTCGATCTCTAGTACGCCGGAGCCGGGGGCGCGCATGCCGAACCACAGGGTCATCCGCCGCTCCGGTTCCAGTTCGATAACCCGCCAAGAGTCGATCATGTCGCCCACGCGTAGCTCCGTCGGGTGGCGTCGGCCATAGTTCCTGCCCGGTCCGCCTACCAGCCAGTCCAGGGTCTCGCGGATTTTCCACAGCGCGTTGGCGTAGTAGTAGCGGTTCTCGCCCCCGATGGCGGTGACCACGGGCCAGACGGCATCGGGCTCCGCGGTGGTGACGGCGGAGCCGTGGGCCTTTTTGGCGTAGTAGCTGTAGTCGATCCGGTAGTTGCGGAACATGAAGGCGCCCTCGGTCCAGCGGGCCGCCACGGACCGCTCGCGCTCGGCGCGGAAGACGTCGCGCACGGCGCCGCGGAAGTCCCGCAGCTGCTGGGGTACCAGGCGGCGGATCTCGCTGTCATCGGCCCGGTAGTCCTCACGCAGCCCCTCGATCAGGGCTCTGGCGATCGGTGTGGGGACGGCGGTGACGAGGCGCAGCCAATAGGAGGAGAGCTTCGGAGTCAGCAAGGGGACCGGGATCACTTTCGGGGGGCGCCGTCCCGCCTCCTCGGCGAGGATGCGCATCATCTGGGCGTAGGTCAGGTGTTCCGGGCCGGCGACGTCCAGAATGGCTCCGGCGGTTTCCTCGCACTGCGGTGCCCGACGCAGGTACTCAAGAAGATCCTGCAGCGCAATGGGCGGCGACTGCGCAAAGACCCAGCGCGGCGTGACCATGATCGGGAGGTGGAGCACTAGGTCGCGCATGATCTCGAACGCCGCCGACCCAGGTCCAACGATGATGCCGGCCCGCAGCTCGGTCACCGGCACGGATCCTTCGCGCAGGGTATCGCCGGTCTGTCGCCGCGAAAGGATGTGCGCGGAAATCGCCGACTCGGGCACCAGTCCACCGAGGTAGACGATTCGACGCACCCCGGCCTCCGCGGCGGCAGCCGCGAAGTTGCGGGCCGCCTCGACATCCAGGGTCCCGAAGGCCTTGCCGGCGCCCATGGAGTGGACCAGGTAGTAGGCCACGTCCGCACCCTGCAGGGCCGGTACTAGGGTCTCGGGCTTGAGGGCGTCGGCAGCGACCAGTTCGGCCCCTTCCCACTCGCGGGCTTCGAGCACCTCGCGGTTGCGGGCAACCGCCCGCACCCGGCAGCCGGCTTCGAGCAGTTCGGCGACCAGGTGGGAGCCGATATAGCCGCTGGCGCCGAAAACCACGTAACGCGAGGAGTTGTTCGCCGCGGAGTCGTGCTGCGGATGGTCCGTGTCCATGATCCTGCTCTTCCCCTGCGTCTGGTCTCCTATCCAGTAGGATGACGGATCAGGGCGATAAGTTCATCGGTTGATTCCGGGCTGTGACACCATGACCCGGTGATGCGGTCGAAGGAGGGGGCGTTGATGGCAAGGGTCCTGGGGCGTTGTCTGCGTGGAGCCGGGGTGTTGCTGCTGCTTGCAGGGGCGCTTTCGATAGCCGGAGGGTGTACCGGACTGCCCGCGGGGGTGGATCCCGTCGATGGGTTCGAGGCGGAGCGGTTTACGGGGCAGTGGTATTCCATCAAACGGCTCGATCATCGCTTCGAGCGGGGCCTGACCGACGTCAGCGCGGAATACTGGATCCGCGAGGACGGGCGCCTCGGCGTACGCAACCGCGGGTACGATCCCAGCGATGAGCAGTGGCAGGAGATTGAGGGTACCGCGCGGTTCCAGGGCGAACCGGACGTGGCCAGCCTGACGGTGACCTTCACATGGCCCATCCGCGGCGGCTACCACGTCATCGCGCTGGATAAGGACGCGTATGAGTGGGCGATGGTCTCCGGTCCGACCCGTGGGTACCTGTGGATCCTCTCCCGGGAGCCGGAACTCGATGAGCAGATTCTGGAAGAGTTGGTCGGCCGGGCCGAGGCGCTGGGGTTCGATGTCGAGGAGTTCCAGCGGGTGGAGCACGGCACGGCGCCATCGGGGTGAGCGGCGGCGGCTGCGGATCCGGCCACTGGCCGGCTCATCGCGGGGCGAATCGGGCGATCAGCGCATCCAGGTCGGCCAGTCGAAACGGCTTGAGCAGGTAGCCGTCCAAGGTGCCATCGGCGGTTTCCAGCGTCTCGTTGGCCGCATCGGCACTCAGCGCCACCACAGGGAGTCGGCACAGCTCGGGATCCGCGCGAAGGGCGCGCAGCACCTCGCGGCCATGCATGTCGGGCAGGTGCATGTCCAGAAGCACCAGATCGGGCTGACACTGCCGGACGCGCGCCAAGCCCTCGGCGCCGGTCCAGGCCTCATCCAATTCGACCCCCGTTTTGCGGCGGATCAGACCGCGGACGACCATCATGTTCAGCTCGTTATCCTCGATGTAGCAGATGCGCATGGGCGCTGCGGGCCTCGTCTCATCGAGGCGCAGGGGGATCTCCGCGCTTGACGGGGAGGGCTCGTTGAGGTGGTGGGGCAGGGTTAGTCGCATGGTGGTCCCGCGTTCCGGAGCGGTGGTGAGCAGGTTCAGGTCGCCGCTCATCATCCGGGCCAGGCGCCGCGACAGCGATAGACCAATGCCACTGCCTTCGATGGAACCGGCCTCGCGTCCGAGCCGCTCGAACGGCTCGAACAGGCGTTCGCGTCGGGCATGGGGGATGCCGCTGCCCGTGTCCGCGACATCGATATGTACGCCGTGCTCGGCGGCGGACCAGGAGACGCTGATCGTGCCCCCGGGGCGGTTGTACTTGATGGCGTTGGAGAGCAGGTTGAGCAGGATCTGGCGGCTGCGGACCGGGTCCGCTCGGGCCCAGGGGGCCGGTTCGGCAGTGTCCTGGCAGTCCACGAAGAGCCCGCGGCGCCGCGCCTGCTCGCCGATCATCGCCAAGCTGTTGCGCACGAGAGCATCGACGGCCAGCGGCTCGGCGTGAACAGCCAGTTGACCCGCCTCGATCTGCGCGAAGTCGATGACGTCGCCGATCAGATCGCGCAGGTGCCAGCCCGCCGACAGGATCTGGTCAAGGTGGTGATCCCGGTCTGCGGACGCTTCAGGCGGGGTGTGGTGGAGCAGCTGAGCGAAGCCAGTAATGGCGTTCAGCGGGGTGCGCAGCTCGTGGCTCATGGCGGCGAGGAATTCCGATTTGGCCCGGCTGGCTCGTTCGGCGCGCTCGCGGGCCTGGCGCAGATCCTCGTTCAGTTGAGCCATCTCCGCTTCGCCCTGCTTGCGCTGGGTGATGTCGCGGAAGTAGACCGCCAGACCCTCTTCGGAGGGGTAGGCCCGCGCCTCAAACCAGGTCTCGACCGGCGCGAAGTAGGCCTCGAAGACCACTGGATCCCGCTTGGCCATGGCATGGCGGTAATTTGCCTCGAACGCGGTGCCCAGCGCTTCGGGGAAGACCTCCCAGGCCACGCGGCCGAGGATTTGCTCGCGCCGGCAGTTGAGTTGGCGTTCCGCCTCGCGGTTGAGATAGGTGAAACGCCAGGCTGGATCGACCAGGAAGAAGGCGTCGGCGATGCTCTCCAGCGTGGTCTCCAGGCGCTGTGACAGGCGCCGGGCCTGACGTTCGGCGGCCTTGATGTCGGTCAGATCCTGCAGCGCGCCGCGCAGGCCCAGGATGTTGCCGTAGTCGTCCATCAGCGGTTTGCCCAGCTTGCGGACATGGAGCCGGCGGCCGCTGGTGGTGTGGATATCGACATCGACCTGGAAGGGGCGGGCATGGTGGAGGGCGGCGTGGGTGGCTCGGGTGACCGTGGCCCGATGCTCGGGCGGGTAGAGGCCGAGTCCGGTGCGCAGGTTCAGGGGGCGGTCCGGGGGCAGTTCGAGGAGTCGTCGGGTCTCCATGGACAGGTGGATGACCTGTGTGGAGCGGTCGAGCATCCAGCCACCGATCGCGGTGGTCGCCTGCGCGACCTCGAGGAGGGTTTGCTGATCGGTCACCATGGCGTTGAGCCTTCCCTAGCTGCGGCAGCTTGTCGCTCATCCATACCGTGTAAGGGTGTTCGGTGGCAACCCTCATTGTTCCGGCGGCGGCGGCGTGTCGCGCCCTGTCAGCTTTCCCTGACGCGCGGGCGCGGCTACCATAGCCGGCGTTCTGATCAGGGCCAGCGCGAGAGCCAACCATGAGTGAGACCGTCAAGTATGTGCTCGATGAGGCGCGGATACCGCGCGCCTGGTACAACATCAGTGCCGACCTACCTGCCCCGCTGGCACCGGTGCTCCATCCGGCGACGCGGGAGCCCGTCTCTGAGGGGGATCTGGCGCCGCTGTTCCCCCGTGGCGTGATCGAGCAGGAACTGAGCACCGAGCGGGAGATCGAGATCCCCGAGCCGGTCCGTGACGCGTACCGGCAGTGGCGGCCGGCGCCGCTTTACCGGGCGCGCCGCCTGGAAAGGGCCCTCGATACGCCGGCACGGATCTATTACAAGTACGAGGGCGTCAGTCCCGCCGGGAGCCACAAACCAAACACGGCTCTCCCGCAGGCCTTCTACAACCACGCCGAGGGTGTGCGCCGCATTACCACCGAGACCGGGGCTGGTCAGTGGGGTTCTTCACTGGCCCTCGCTGGTGCCATGTTCGGCCTCGATATCGAGGTCTTTATGGTCGGGGTGAGTTACAGGCAGAAGCCGTACCGGCGCGCTTTCATGGAGAGCTTCGGGGCGCGGTGCATCGCTAGTCCGAGCCAAGAGACGGCCTTCGGGCGCTCGGTGCTGGCGGACAACCCGGACAGCACCGGAAGCCTGGGCATCGCCATCGGTGAGGCGGTCGAGCTGGCCGCGCAGCGCGACGACACGAAGTACGCGCTGGGCAGCGTGCTCAACCACGTGCTGCTGCACCAGACCGTTACGGGGCTCGAGGCCATGGAGCAGCTGGCCATGGCCGATGATTACCCCGACACCGTCATTGCCTGCACCGGGGGAGGCAGCAACTTCGCGGGCATCGTCTTCCCCTTCCTGGGGGCGGCCATGCGCGGCGGGCCGAGCATCGAGGCCATTGCCGTCGAGCCGTTGGCCTGTCCGACCCTGACGCGGGGCCGGTTTGCCTACGATTACGGCGATTCGGCGCAGTTGACGCCGCTGACCAAGATGCACACCCTTGGCTCCGGTTTCATGCCGCCGGGGTTCCACGCCGGGGGGCTGCGCTACCACGGTATGGCCCCGCAGATCAGCCACCTGATGGACCTCGGCTACCTTGGCGCGCGGGCCTACGATCAGCTCGACTGCTTCGCCGCCGGGCTGCAGTTTGCCCGGGCCGAAGGAATCATCCCCGCGCCGGAGGCCAACCACGCGGTCAAGGCCGTGATCGATGAGGCACAGGGGTGCCGCGAGCGTGGCGAGTCGAAGGCGATCCTGTTCAATCTCTGCGGCCACGGCAATTTCGACATGCAGGCCTACACGGATTACCTGGCGGGCAACCTCAGCGACCTCGGCGGGAGCCAGGTCGAGACGGCCATGGCGCTGTCCGGACTGCCGTCGGTGGAGCGCTGACGGCGGCCTGCCCATCCCACTTTCAGAGTAAGGAGCGCAGCATGACCAACGAGATCCTCGAGGAGCGGAAACGGTTACTCCAGGAACTCACCAAGTCGACCTGGCTCTCCGCCGGGATCAGCTTCTCGCTGGCGGCGATCGGTGGCGTGATCGCCTACCTCGTCGGTATCCAGCGGGATCTGCTCCCCGGTGCGGAGCAGACGCTGGCGGTCATGATCATCGCCATCGCACTGCCGGCCGCGATCTTCGTGCTTGTCGGTCTGCGCAAGATGTTCTGGATCCGGGCCATCAGCGCTGAAACGGAGCGGCTGCAGTCCCGGCAGTTCCTCACCCGCTACGTCGAGGCGCTCGGGCCGATGGGGCTGCGCAGCCTGTCCGTCATTGCCAAGGCGCAGGTGGATCGGGCCCTTGAGCGCGAGAAGAACGGCGAGAAGGCCACTGCCCGGGAGTACGCCGAGGCGCTGCGCTATGTGCTACTAATCGATCCGGTCTGAATCCGCCCCGCTCCGGGCCTCGGTGTGCCGGGGCCCGGGGTGCTGCTGCGGGGTGGTGATCCGATAGCCTTCGACCAGCCGGTTGACGTGTGCGGGCACCATGGTCCGGGCGCGCCGGGGCGCCTTATGTCGGAGGTGGATGAGGGTCTCGGCGGCCTTCATCTCCAGCCGCGCCCGCGCCAGCTCCAGCCCGCGTGGGCCGACATACGGCATGAGCCGGCCGACAATCGGCCGCAGCCAGCTCGGCATGCCTCGCGCCGGCATGCCCCCCGCTGCGCGCTCAGTATTGTCGATGAAACCCTGCACCGGGCCAGCGCGCTTGCCCCCGGAGCTTGGCTGGCGCAGGCGCACTTCGTCGCCCAGCAGCTCCAGCATGGCCTCGCCGCGTTCATTGCGCACGATGATCCACTGCTCGCCCCGCCCGGCCATGTAGCCGACGGTGATGTCCGCCAGGGCGTTGGTGTAGTCGACGCAGGTGCGGCAGGTTAGCGGCCAGAAGTCGGCGGGCAGCCGGGAGATCGGCAGCTGCAGGAAGGGGATCTCGCGTTTGCTGCCGTCGCGGAAGCGCAGTTCGACGTAGTAGTCGGCCCGGAACTCCAGGTAGGTCACGTCCTCTGGTGCAGGGGTCAAGAGTTCGAGGAAGCGGTGGAAGTGCTCTGTCGACGTGTTGTCCGAGCACGGCGTGCCGATGATCTCCAGGCGTTCCAGGCCGAGTTCGCGCTCGAGGGCTCTCAGCGGGTAGGTCTGGCAGGGCAGTGCGATCACCCCTAGCCGTCGGTAGCCCTGCGCCAGCGCAGGCTCAAGCAGGGCGAGCAGGGGGGCATAGCCCATGCGCATGCCGCGGCACTGAGCCAGCTGCGCCGGATCGGTGACCAGAACGGGGCGGGGTCGCCAGGGGTCGTCGGCGTTGCCCGTGACGGTCAGGACCGCGTCCACGCGCCCGCTCTCCAGCAGCCGTTCCGCCAGTCGGGTGGTGACGCCGGTCCACTGAGCGCCGGCCCGCGGGCGTCGCAGGGCGGCCTGGTGCATGCTCCGGAAGGGGCCGAAGTGCAGCTCGTCCGGGCGCTCAGGATCCCGGCTGCGGCCGTGCGTCCGGCGCTCCAGTCCAGGGTAGTCCGGACGGATGAACTGACAGGCTCGGCCGCAGCGCTTGGGCTCGGAGCTGCGCGAGAGTCCGCAGTCGGTGCAGAGATCCCGCGGGGCCGCAGCGGCCAGGGGGGGGGTCTGCGCAGTGGCTGGATCCATCACAGGGCCCTCGCTCAGTCGCCCAACGACAAGGCGCTCAAGCTAGAGGGGTGTGCGGGGTGGGTCAAGAGAGGCGCGGCACCGGTCAGTCGGCGTCGTTGTGGGAGGTCATCAGGCCGTGGCGTCGCAGCTTGGAGTAGAGGCTCTGGCGGCTGAGTCCGAGTAGTTCCGCTGCCGAGGCCCGGTTGTCGTGGGTGATGTTCAAGGCCGTCTCGATGCACATGCGCTCGATCAGGTCGGTCGCTTCGCGGACCAGATCGCGCAGGGGCACCTGGCCGACCAGGGCCGTAGTCTGCTCGATGGAGCGCAGGCGGTTGTGTTCACGCGGCTGCTGGCGCAGTGCGGCGCAGGGGCGCAGGTCCCGGCCCACCGCGGCGATTCGTCCGTCGCCGAGCGGGATCAACCGGTAGCGCACCGGGATCGGGTTTCCGCGCTCGTCGATGTGCTGCAGGGTTGCGCTCTGCTGGTCGACGAGCAAACGGTCGACGGTCTGCTGCTCCGTCGCACCGACCACCTCGCGCCATTGCCGGCCCCGCCAGCCAGCGGCGGCGCGGACACCCGGGTCATCGCTGCCCACCGCCACGTCGTGGATGGTTCCTTCAGCATCCACGATCAGGGCGATATCCGCGGCGGCCTTGAGCAGCCGGGCGACCGTCTCCGCGGGCAGATCGCCCAGCGTCTGTTGCGGCGCGTTCATCGATTTCAACTTCGGCCGTCCTTTGGGGCTTTGATCGGGTTTTTCGGGGGATTCGGGGCGTTGAATTCGGACCGATTTCATCGAGAATACTCGCGCACTCAATATTGACGCCATCCGGCGCGGATAGTTCAAGGGCGTAACGCGGGAATGCGACGATCTGTCGTCCTGCGCGACCGAATGCTAAGGCCCTGTATTGAAAGGTTGTGTCAATCGTGAGGCACGTCCAGCCAGCTTGACACACCCCGGGGGGCGCTTTAGATTCGCCGAGAAGTCACTCCCGTAAAGTGGGGATGCAGCGCAATGCAGCATCAGGGTTCCATGAAATCACCTCCCGCCGGTCTATACACCGACGAAGAGCGCCGGCGTCGAGACGAGTCGCCCTGGACCCTCGTCCAGGGGATTCTGGCTCCCACGCAGTTCATCGTGTTTCTGGCCAGTCTGGGGCTGGTTCTGTGGTATCTCGCCACCGGCGAACTGCTCGAGTGGGCAGCCTGGTCGATCATCATCAAGACCCTGATCCTCTACACGATCATGGTCACCGGGGCGGTCTGGGAGAAGGAGGTCTTCGGGCACTACCTTTTCGCTCCCGCGTTCTTCTGGGAGGACGTGGTCAGCATGGGGGTGATCGTCCTGCACACCGCCTACCTCGTGGTCTGGTTCGGTGACTTCCTGACCTCGGTCCAGCAAATGTGGATCGCGCTGGCCGCCTACGCGGCCTACGTCGTCAACGCCATGCAGTTTCTCCTCAAGCTCCGCGCCGCGCGCCTGCAGGAAGAGCAGATGCGCGCCGCCGGGCAGGGAGGGGCGGAATGACGCAAGCGGATCGCTGCAATGCCGGCGGGGTCTGCGGGGGGCTGGCCCAGGAAGAGGGGCAGCGCCAGGTCTTTTGTGGCCTGACGAGCATCGTATGGCTGCACCGGAAGATGCGCGACGCCTTCTTCCTGGTGGTCGGGTCGCGGACCTGCGCCCACCTGCTGCAGTCGGCGGCAGGCGTGATGATCTTTGCCGAGCCCCGCTTCGCAACCGCGGTGCTCGGCGAGCGCGATCTCGCCGGGATGGCCGACTGCAATGAGGAACTAGATCGGGTCGTCCACGAGCTCCTCGCCCGCCGTCCGGAGATCCGCACGCTGTTTCTGGTCGGCTCTTGCCCCTCGGAAGTCATCAAGCTCGACCTGGACAAGGCCGCGGAGCGGCTGACGGCGGCCCACGAGGGGCGGGTCCGCGTGCTCCCGTATTCGGGCAGCGGACTCGAGACAACGTTCACCCAGGGCGAGGATCAGTTCCTGAGCACGCTGGCGCATGAGCTTCCGCCGAGTCAGGAGGACACGCCCTCGCTTATCGTTCTCGGCACCCTTGCGGACGTGGTCGAGGACCAGTTCCGGCGCCTGTTCGATCAGCTGGGAATCGGTCCCGTTCATTTCCTGCCGCCGCGCACCGGGGCCGAGCTGCCGCCGGTCGGCCCCGGGACCCGCGTCCTGCAGGCTCAGCCGTTCACTGGCGAGGCGACTCGTGCGCTCATTCGCCGCGGCGCAGAGCGGATCGATGCCCCGTACCCTCTGGGGATTGAAGGAACGCGCAGCTGGCTCCAGGCGGCCGCCCGATCCTTCGGGGTCTCCGATGAGCGGCTTGAGACGGTCATCGAAGCGCCCATCGCGCGGGCACAGGCAGCGCTGGAGCGGCAGCGGGAAGTGCTGCGCGACAAGCGCATCACCTTCCTGCCGGACTCGCAGCTGGAACTGCCGCTGGCGCGATTCCTCAGTGTGGAGTGCGGCATGCAGCCGGTTGAGGTAGCCACGCCGTACTTCGACCGCGAGTTCCACGGCCGGGAGCGGGATGCTCTCGCAGAGGGGGTTCGCTTGGTCGAGGGGCAGGATGTCGACGCCCAGCTGGACCGGTTGCGCGAGGACCGTCCCGATCTGACGGTCTGCGGTTTGGGGCTGGCGAACCCGCTGGAGGCGGAAGGCCTGCGCACGAAATGGTCCATCGAGCTGGTCTTCTCGCCCATCCAGGGCTTCGAGCAGGCTGGCGATCTCGCCGAGCTCTTCGCCCGCCCGCTGGTCCGCCACGAGACGCTGAAGGTGTAGAGGATGCAGCTGACGCTCTGGAGTTATGAAGGCCCTCCCCACGTCGGCGCGATGCGGATCGCGGCGTCGATGAAGGGGGTCCACTGCGTCCTCCACGCTCCTCAGGGTGACACCTACGCCGATCTGCTATTCACCATGATCGAGCGCCGCCCCGGGCGTCCGCCGGTGAGCTATACCACCTTCAATGCGCGGCACCTGGGCCGGGATACCGCCGAGTTGGTGCGCGAGACGGTGACCGCTGCCTACCGGCGCTATCGGCCGGAAGCGCTGTTGGTCGGCGATTCCTGCACGGCGGAGCTGCTGCAGGATCAGCCCGGGGATCTGGCACGCGGCATGGATCTGCCGGTCCCGGTGATCGGGCTGGAGCTGTCGGCATACTCACGCAAGGAGGGGTACGGCGCCAGCGAGGCCTTCTACCAGCTGGTTCGCGGACTGCTCGAGGGCGACAGTGGAGGCGCCGCTGCACAACCGGATACGGCGCGTGCCCCGCGCGCCAATCTGCTCGGTCCCACGTCGCTTGGTTTCCGCTGCCGGGATGACGTGCAGGAGGTCGCCCGGTTGCTCGAATCGGTCGGTGTCGAGGTCAACGTGGTTGCTCCGCTCGGGGCTAGCCCAGATGATCTGCGCCGCATCCCCGAGGCCGATTTCAACGTCTGCCTCTATCCCGAGGTGGCGCGCACGACCTGCGACTGGCTGCAGCGCCGTTTCGGGCAGCCGACCGTCACTACGGTGCCCCTTGGCCTGGGCGCTACCCGCGATTTTCTGGCCGAGGTCGGGCGGGTGACCGGCCTGGACGTCAGCGAGGTGCTGGCCGAAACCGATGCGCGCATGGCCTGGTACAGCCGCTCGGTCGATTCCAACTACCTGACCGGAAAGCGGGTGTTTATCTTTGGTGACGGTACGCACGCCGTCGCCGCGGCGCGTATCGCCAGCGAGGAGCTCGGCTTTCAGGTCGTCGGACTGGGGACCTACGCCCGCGAAGAGGCGCGGGAGGTGCGTCGGGCCGCCAAGGCCTACGGGGTCGAGCCGCTGATCACCGACGACTACCTGGAGGTGGAGCGTGCCGCGGCCGAGGCCAGCCCGGAGCTGGTGCTCGGTACGCAGATGGAGCGGCACATCGCCAAGCGCCTGGGACTGCCGTGCGCGGTGATCTCGGCACCGGTGCACGTACAGGATTTTCCGGCGCGCTATGCGCCGAACATGGGCCTGGAAGGGGCCAACGTCATCTTTGACACCTGGGTCCACCCGCTGATGATGGGCCTGGAAGAGCATCTGCTCGGGATGTTCAAGGAAGACTTCGAGTTCACGGCTGACGCACCGTCCCACTTGGAAACCGACGCAGCGCCGGCTTCGGGCGGGGCGGCTCGGGAAGAGGGACAGACCGAGACGACGGCTGCCGTCGCCGAGTCGGAGCAAGGCGCTGAGATACGCTGGACGCCGGAGGCCGAAGCCGAACTCAAAAAGATCCCGTTCTTCGTGCGGGGCAAGGCCCGGCGCAACACCGAGCGCTTCGCCGCCGACCGAGGCATTGCGACAATAACAGTGGAGACAATTTACGATGCCAAAGCCCACTTCAGTCGCTGACCCGACGCCGGTGCGCGTCGCCATCATCACGCTGGACAGCCACATGGCGGGCGCCGTGGAGCGCGCGCGACCGGCCCTGCAACGCGATATCCCGGGTCTCGAGCTTAGCTACCACGCCGCCTCGGACTGGAACAACAACCCCGCGGCGCTGGAGCGCGCGCGGGAGCGGATCGCCTCGGCGGACATCATCGTCGCCACCATGCTGTTCATGGAGGAGCACATCGAGCCCGTGCGCGAGGACCTCGAGGCGCGCCGGGACGACTGCGACGCGCTGGTTGGCATCATGTCCGCCGGCGAGGTGATGAAGCTCACGCGGATGGGCAAGTTCACCATGGACGGCAGCTCCCGTGGGCCCATGTCCCTGCTCAAGAAGTTGCGCGGGAAGAAGGGCAAGGCAGAGCATCAGGATGACGACGACGACAGCAGCTCGGGGGAGAAGCAGGCTGCGATGCTGCGCCGCATCCCCCGGATCCTGCGCTTCATCCCGGGCACGGCGCAGGATGTCCGGGCCTACTTCCTGACCTGGCAGTATTTTCTGGCCAGTTCCGACGAGAACGTCGAGAACATGGTCCGTTTCCTCGTCAATCGGTACGCGGCGGGCCCGCGCAGCGGCCTGCGCGGGAAGCTGGAGGTGCAGGACCCCATCGAGTATCCCGATGTCGGCGTCTACCACCCGCGCATGGAGCGACGCATTGGCGACAGCCCGGCCCATCTTCCGGAGCCGGAGGGTGGCGCCTCGCGCGGGACGGTCGGACTGCTGCTGATGCGCTCGTACGTACTGGCCGGTGATTCGGCGCATTACGACGGCGTCATCGAGGCCCTGGAGAGCCGCGGTTATCGGGTCATCCCGGCCTTCGCGAGCGGCCTCGACAACCGTCCGGCTGTCGAGCGGTTCTTCATGGCGGACGGCCGCGCCTGTGTCGATGCGGTGATCTCGCTGACGAGTTTCTCGTTGGTGGGGGGGCCGGCCTACAACAACTCCGGCGCCGCCGAGCGGCTGCTGCGCAAGCTCGACGTGCCGTATCTCAACGCCCAGGCGCTGGAGTTCCAGTCCCTGGAGCAGTGGGAAGGTTCCGATCGCGGCCTTACCCCGGTAGAGACCACCATGATGGTGGCCATCCCCGAGCTTGATGGTGCCACTGGACCGGTGGTCTTCGGTGGCCGTGCGGCGATCCCTGGGGCCGACGGTGTCTGCCGCATGGAGGCCCACCCCGAGCGGGCCGCGATGCTGGCCTCCCGGGTCGATCGGCTGATTCGCCTGCGGCGTAGCGCACGCAGCGACCGCAAGCTGAGTATCGTCATCTTCAGCTTCCCGCCGGAGGCCGGCGCCCTGGGCTCGGCGGCATACCTGTCGGTATTCGCATCCCTCTACAACACCCTGGTGGAACTCGATGATGCCGGCTATCGGGTCGATCTGCCCGAGTCCGTGGACGATCTGCGCGATCGCATCATCAAGGGCAACGCTAGCACCTATGGGGCCCACGCCAACGTCCACCATCGGGTGACGGTGGACGACTATGTTGCCCGCGAGCCCTATCTCAAGGAGATCGAGGAGCAGTGGGGACCAGCTCCGGGGAAAGCGCAGAGTGACGGACAATCCATCCACGTCCTCGGCGCTCAGTTCGGCAACGTCTTCGTGGGCGTGCAGCCGGGCTTTGGTTACGAGGGCGACCCGATGCGGCTGCTCTTCGAGAAGGGGCTGACACCGACCCACGCCATGTCGGCGTTCTACCGGTACATCCGAGAGGATTTTGGGGCGGACGCGGTGCTGCACTTCGGCACCCACGGTGCTCTGGAGTTCATGCCGGGCAAGCAGTGCGGCATGAGCGCAGGTTGCTGGCCGGATCGGCTGATCGGCGATCTGCCCAACTACTACCTCTACGCGGCGAACAACCCCTCCGAGGGGTCCATCGCCAAGCGGCGCTCTGCCGCCACGCTGATCAGCTATCTGACCCCGCCGGTGGGCAAGGCGGGCCTGTACAAGGGGCTGCTCGAGCTCAAGGCTTCCGTGGAGCGCTACCGCTCTGCGCCGCCGGACAACGTGGAAGAGCGCACGGAGCTGGCCCGCCTGATCCAGGCCCAGGCCGCCGAGGTGGATCTGGCCGAACTTGAGCCCGAGTGGGCCGAGGAGGAAGCGGAGCGGCGCATTGCGCAGCTCAGCGAGGACATCCTCGAGATGGAGTACACCCTCATCCCCGAGGGGCTCCATGTGGTGGGTCAGCCCCCGTCCCGCGAGGGCCGGGTCGACCAGCTGGTGACCATGGCGGAGACCACCCACGGTGTGACCGTGGAGCGGGCCTGTGTCGAGGCGCTGGTTGACGGCTGTTCGCCACGGGAGGCGCTGGCCCGGGCCGAGAACGATGACCCGGAGGTCACCGAAGAGGTTCTGGAAGGACTGGCCGACACGGCACGGAAGTTGGGGGATAACCAGGAGCTGCAGGGCATCGTCCACGCCCTGGATGCCCGGTTCGTGCCGCCGGTCTCGGGCGGTGACCTGCTGCGCAGCCCGCAGATCCTGCCCACTGGGCGGAACATGCACGGTTTCGACCCCTACCGCCTGCCCAGCGCCTTCGCCGTCCAGGACGGCGCACGGCAGGCCGAGCGGCTGCTCGAGAAGCACCGCGAGGAGGGCCAGGAGCTGCCCGATTCCATCGCTATGGTCCTCTGGGGGACGGACAACCTGAAGAGCGAGGGAGCCCCCATCGGTCAGGCCCTCCACCTGATCGGTGCCCGGCCGCGTTTCGACAGTTACGGTAAGCTCGCCGGGGCGCAGCTCATCCCGCTCGAGGAGCTAGGTCGCAAGCGCATCGACGTGGTGATCACCCTCTCTGGGATCTTCCGCGACCTGCTGCCCCTGCAGACCCGGGTGCTGGCCGAGGCAGCGTACCTGGCTGCGTCCGCCGAGGACGAGCCGCCGGAGATGAACCCGATCCGCCGCAACGCCCTGGCGTATCAGGAGCAGCACGGGTGCGATTTCGAAACCGCCGCGCTGCGGGTGTTCTCCAACGCGGACGGGGCCTACGGCTCCAATGTCGGCTCGATGATCGACCAGGGCGCCTGGGAAAACGAGGACGAGCTGGCGGATACCTATACCCGGCGCAAGTGCTACGCGTACGGGCGCAGCGGTGAACCGAAGCGCCAGGAGGAGCTGCTCGGCAGCATGCTCTCCGGGGTTGAGCTGACCTACCAGAACCTGGAGTCGGTGGAACTCGGCGTGACCACGGTCGATCACTACTTCGACACTCTCGGGGGCATCAGTCGCGCGGTCGCGCGCTCCCGCGGAGGTGAGCACGTGCCGGTCTACATCGGCGACCAGACCCGGGGGGAGGGCAAGGTGCGGACCCTCTCCGACCAGGTGGCGCTGGAGACCCGCACCCGGATGCTCAACCCGAAGTGGTACGAGGGGCTGCTGGAGCACGGCTATGAGGGGGTGCACCAGATCGAGGTCCACCTGACCAACACCATGGGCTGGTCGGCGACCACCGGCCAGGTACAGCCCTGGGTGTATCAGCAGTTTACCCAGACCTTCATGCTCGACGACGAGATGCGCGAGCGCATGGCGCAGCTCAACCCGGCGGCGTCGGCCAAGCTGGCGAACCGGCTGCTGGAGGCCCACGAGCGCAACTACTGGAACCCCGATGAGGAGACGCTCGAGGCCCTGCGCCGGGCCGGGGACGAGCTCGAGGACTACTACGAGGGCGTCAACGAGGAGGAGCAGGCCGCATGAGCAATGGCTCGGTGCCGGTGTCCGGGATCGGAGGCCGAGGCGATGGCGAGGGGAGCTCGCAGGTCCACATGGAATCCACCGGCGGCATGGACCGGGCCAAGGTCTTCGCTGTCTATGGCAAGGGCGGGATCGGCAAGAGTACGACCTCTTCCAACCTTGCCGTCGCCTTCAGCCAGCTGGGCAAGCGCGTGCTGCAGATTGGCTGCGACCCCAAGCACGACTCGACCTTCACGCTCACCAAGCGTCTGGTGCCAACGGTGATCGACAGCCTCGAAGAGGTGGACTTCCACATGGAGGAGCTCCGCCCCGAGGACTATGTCTACGAAGGCTACAACGGCGTGCTTTGTGTGGAGGCCGGTGGCCCGCCGGCCGGAACCGGGTGCGGCGGTTATGTCGTGGGGCAGACGGTCAAGCTGCTCAAGCAGCACCACCTGCTGGAAGAGACCGATGTGGTCATCTTCGACGTGCTCGGCGACGTGGTCTGTGGCGGGTTCGCGGCGCCTTTACAGCACGCGGACCAGGCGCTGATTGTCACCGCCAACGACTTCGACTCGATCTTTGCCATGAACCGGATCGCCGGTGCCATCCAGGCCAAGGCAAAGAATTACAAGGTGCGCCTCGGCGGGGTGATCGCCAATCGCAGCGAGCGGACCGATCAGATTGACCGGATCAACGAGCGCATCGGGCTGCGTACCCTGGCGCACGTGCCGAACTACGACGTGGTGCGGCGCAGCCGTCTTCACAAGGCCACGCTGTTCGAACTCGACGAGCAGTCCGATGAACTCGACCGCGTGCGCGACGAATACCTCAGCCTGGCGGCTGCGCTGTGGAATGGCGTCGATCCGTTGAACCCCGCGCCGTTGAAGGATCGCGAGGTCTTCGATCTGCTGGGGTTCGACTGATGCCTACGGAGTCGTATCAACAACGGCGCAGCCGGGTCACCACCTACTTCGACCGAACGGCCACCAAGGCCTGGGAGCGGCTGACCTCGGATGCCCCGGTCAGCGGTGTCCGGGCCACGGTGCGCGCCGGTCGGGCCGAGATGCGGCAGACGCTGCTCGACTGGCTTCCGGCCGATCTCACCGGTGAACGCATCCTGGATGCCGGGTGCGGCCCCGGTGAACTGAGTGTCGAGGCCGCGCGCCGGGGCGCCCATGTGGTTGGTGTCGACGTCTCGCAAAACCTGATCGATATCGCCCATCAACGGATGCCGGATGACGTGGGTGCCGGACGGTTGGCGTACCACGTCGGCGACATGCTCGATCCGGACTGGGGAGAGTTTGATCGGGTCGTGTCGATGGATGTGCTCATCCACTACCCCTGCGCGGACGCCGTGGCGGCGCTGGCGGGCCTGGCCAGGCGTACACGACAGCAGATGGTGTTCACCTTCGCGCCGCGCACGCCGCTTCTGGCGACCATGCACGCCGTCGGCAAGCTCTTCCCGCGGGGCGATCGCTCTCCGGCGATTGAGCCGGTTGCCGAGCGCCGGCTGCGCCAGGCCATTGGCAACGAGCCGACCCTGGGTAGCGGCTGGCAAGTCGGTCGGACACGCAAGATCGCACGGGGGTTCTACATTTCTCAGGCGTTGGAGCTGCAGCGACCATGACGGATACCGCGTCTCTTCTCAAGGCGCGCCTGCGCCGCCTGGCCGTCCCCTTCGCCGATGTCGGGACCCGGGAACTGCCCATGACGCAGATCCTGCGTCTGTCCCTATTCCAGGTCACTGTGGGCATGCTCTACGTCATGTTCACGGGGACGCTCAATCGCGTGATGATCTACGAGCTGGGCATTGCAGCCTCCCTGCTCGGCGCGGTCATCGCCCTGCCGATCCTGTTCGCACCGCTGCGCCTGCTGATCGGGCACCGCTCGGACCACCGGCGGTCGGCGCTGGGGTGGCGGCGGGTGCCGTACCTCTGGATCGGCACGCTGCTGATGTTTGGCGGCCTGGCGGTGATGCCGTTCGGGCTTCTGGTCCAGGCCGAGTACGGCGCCGATGCGCCCTTCCTGGCATCCCTGGGTGCGGCGCTGGCGTTCTTCCTGGCCGGCCTCGGTGTCCACGTCACCCAGACGACCGGCCTGGCCCTGACCAACGACCTTGCGCCGGAGGGAAAACTGCCGCAGGTGGTCGGCGTGATGTACGTCATGCTGCTGCTCGGCATGGTCATCTCCACTGGTGTGTTCTATCTGCTGCTCTCTGACTTTAGCCACGAGCGCCTGGTGCAGGTGCTTCAGGGGGCCGCTCTGGTGGTCTGGGCGCTCAATGTGTTCGCGCTCTGGCGCCAGGAGCCACGGGATCCCGAGCGCAGCCGCGTCGATCGACCGCGTCCACCGTTAAGCGAGTCGTGGCAAAGTTTCGTAGAGAGGGGGCCGGTGGTTCGCCTCCTGGTGGTCATCGGTATCGGTGCCGCCGGTTTCGGGATGCAGGACATCATCATCGAGCCCTACGGGGCCTCAGTCCTGGGCCTGGAGGTCGCCGGTACCACGCTGCTGACCGGCTTGTGGGCGATTGGCATGCTCATCGGCTTCTGGTTCGCCAAGATGGCCCTTGAGCGCGGGATCAACGCCTACGGTGTGGCGACCATCGGTGCCCTGGTTGGCGTGCTGGCGTTTTCGCTGGTGATCGTCTCGGCACCCCTCGACTCGCCGACGGTCTTCAGGATCGGGCAGGTCGTGATCGGGGTCGGAGGGGCCCTGTTCTACGTCGGGACGCTCGCCGCAACGATGTCGATGGCGACGCGCGAGCAGAGCGGGATCGCCATCGGTGCATGGGGTGCAGTGCAGGCAACCGTGCTCGGTGCCGCACTGGCTGCTGGTGCCGGGATCTCGGATCTGGTCCCGGCGTTGGCGGAAGCCGGCCGGATGCCGGAGTTGTATCTGCACCCGGCGGCAGGGTACAGCGTGGTCTACTCGGTGGAGATCGTGCTGCTGCTCGCCATGGTCGTCGCGGCGTGGCCGCTGGCGCGGTTTGCAAGAGAAGGGGGGAGGAGCGTATCGCCGTCGACAGCAACGTCCAACGAGTCGGGTTACTAGCGACTGCGGTCGCACACGGGCCCTTGGCGCGCCCAGCGTGGCAGGGTTAGGCAAACGTCATCGTCGTCTCGTACAGGCCACGCCGTTCAATCGGTAAGGCCCTTTCGAGTGGAGGTTCGTTATGGAAGGAACTGGCGCTCTTACTGACTACATGAACGTAGCTCAGATGACGCTCTACGCGTTCTGGCTCTTTCTGGCCGGCTTGATCGTCTATCTGCGGATGGAGGACAAGCGCGAGGGGTATCCGCTGCAGGCGGAAGCCAACGAAAACTGCAACCGGACCCCGGAGAAGAAGCTCGGCTTCCCGGCTCCGCCGAGTCCCAAGGTCTTCAAGCTCGCGGACGGCCGCAGCATCCAGGTGCCGCGCGCCGAGAAGACCGACTATGAACTCAACACCCAGCTGCGTGCGGAGCCGACCGCGCCTTGGGACGGTGCGCCCCTGGAGCCGACCGGCAACCCGATGGTTGATGGCCTTGGTCCCGCCGCGTGGGCCAAGCGTGAGGACGAGCCGGAGGTCACCCACGGCGGCAAGCAGAAGATCTGCCCGCTGCGGGTTGCCACCGAGTTCGAGGTGGGCATGAGTCGTGATGTCGCCCGCTTCTGGCCGGAGATTGATCCTGACCCGCGTGGCTACCAGGTGCTTGGTTGCGACGGCAAGGTCGCCGGTAAGATCGTGGATATCTGGGTCGATCGTGGCGAGCTGCGCCCGATGTACCTGGAGATGGACCTCTCCGGCGTGGGTTCCAGCGGCGACCGAGTCCTGCTGCCGATCAACTTCGCCCGCGTCGGCTACGACAGCAAGGTGCGCGTCAACGCCATCACGGGGCAGCAGTTCACCGATGTCCCGCGGCTGCGTGAAGCGGATCGCATCTCGCCGCAGGAAGAGGACTTCATCACCGGGTACTTCGGCGGTGGTGTCCTGTACGCGGTGCCTGGCCGCACGGAGCCGTTCCTTTGAGGACGCACGAGTTCGAACCCATCCCGGGGCTCCCCGAGGAGCTCCCGGATGGGGAAGAGATCCTGTGGCAGGGAAAGCCCGCTTGGTGGTCGCTCGCCAAGCGGGCGCTTCATGTCCGCAAGGTTGCCGCCTACTTCGTCATCGTCGGCACGTGGTTCGCCACGGACGCGCTGCTCCAGGGCGAAGGGGCGGTGGCCGCGGGCGGTTACGCCCTGAACCAGCTGCTCATCGGTGCGGTTGCAGTGGGCCTGCTCATGGCACTGGCTTGGTGGATGGGCACTACCACGCTCTACACCATCACCAACCGGCGTGTGGTGATGCGTATCGGGGCGTCGTTACCCACGACGGTCAATCTGCCGTTTGACCGCATCGAGGCAGCGAACCTGGCCCAGCACAGGGACGGCACGAGTGACGTTTCCCTGCGGCTGGATGAGGGCGAGAAGGTCCGTTTTCTGCTATTTTGGCCCCACGTTCGGCCCTGGCGGCTGAGCCCCCCCGAGCCGACCCTCCGGGTCATCCCGGATGGCGACGAGGCGGCGCGGATTCTGGCCGAGGCGCTGGAGGCCCACCGGGCACGGGAAGAGGGTACGCAGACCGCCTCCGGGGTCGATCAGGAAGCCGCCGCGCACTCCTGAGTGCGGCGGCATTGACCTTCGCCGGAGAGACGATCTGACCATGGCTTCTTCCGACAACGACGAGCATCTTAAGGCAGGACCGATCTCCAAGGTCATTATGCCGGTGACCGCCTTGGGGCTCATCCTGATGCTGACCGTCTACGTGCTTTACACCGAGTTGGTCCTCGGCACGACCGGGACGGATTTTCAGCCCCCGGTGGCTGAGCGTGCGCTGTCGTTCCACGATGTGGATGGCGAGATCGTCGTCCGTGATGGCCGCACCGGCGAGGAGCTGGCGAGGGCTGGCGAGGGCGAGGAGTCTTTTATGCGCCAGACGGTTCGGCAGCTCGCCCAGTCGCGGGTCCGGACGGGCGGCAGTGACGAGGTCCCATTCATCCTCAAGGGGCGCGCGGACGGACGGCTCATCCTCGAGGATCCGGTCACCGGGCAGGGGGTCGACCTGGCCGCGTTCGGTGAGGACAACGCCGGCGCCTTCGTCCGTTTCCTGGACACTGAGGACGAAGAGAACGGCGTCGAGGGGCCGTAATGGTCGAATACCTGCTGCCAGCGCTCTTCGCGCTGTTTCTCTGGTGGTTCAGCACCGGCGTGGTGATCTATCTGGACAACCTCCCGGTGCATACCTTCCGCTGGAGCATGCTCGGTGGGACCGTCGGGCTCGGGATGGGGCTCTACGGGGTGGCGATTAGCAGCACCGACACCTCGGTTGGCGGTGCCTACATCGCCTTTACCAGCGCTTTGCTGATCTGGGCGTGGGTGGAGCTGAGTTACTATACCAATTACCTTACCGGGCCACGGCAGATCCGTTGCCCGCCGGACTGCTCGGGCTGGCGTCACTTCGGTCATGCGCTGCAGAGCAACGTCTACCACGAATTGGCCATCCTAGTGCTCGGCGTCGTGCTGGCGATCCTGACCTGGGGGGACGGCAATCTGGTGGCGCTGTGGACCTTCCTGGTGCTGGCCTGGATGCACGAGAGCGCGCGGGTGAACGTATTCCTCGGGGTGCGCAATCTCAACGAGGAGTTCGTGCCGGAGCACATGCAGTTCCTGCGCGGTTTCATGCGGCGGCGCCCGATGAACCTGTTTTTCCCGTTTTCGGTGAGTGTCTCTACCGTTGCGCTGGTGCTTCTGGTTCAGGCCGCTATGGCCCCGGGGGTTGATGCGTTCACCGCCGTGGGGCTGACGCTGGTGGCGACTCTGATGGCGCTAGCCATCCTGGAACACTGGTTCCTGGTCATCCCCATGCCCACCGCCTTCCTTTGGCATTGGGGCCTCAAGGCGCGCAACCGGGGCACGCGGGAAGTGGCTGCCAAGCCGGCCGACGCGGACGCCTCCTCCTCCTCGGGGTGACCGCCGAAGATGGCTGGCAGTGGACGCTTTGCGCGGTGGGATCTGGGGCTGGCACTGGCTGCGCTGATCGCTATCGGCGTGGCGCTCCATCAACTTTTCGGCGACGAGGTCGGCATTGAGCGCGAGGCGCTGACCATCGCCGATACACCGGCTACGATCTATCGCCCGGAAGCCGGTCAACCGGGGCCGGTCGTGCTCGTCTCCCACGGGTTTGCCGGCTCGCGCCCCCTCATGGATCCCTTCGCCCTGACGCTGGCCGGTAACGGCTATACCGTGGTCAGTTTTGACTACCTCGGTCACGGTCGGAATCCACGCCCGTTGCACGGTGACATCACCGCACAGGATGGCGCAGCTCAGGCGCTGGTGGAGCAGACGGAGCGGGTGGCCGACTACGCCCGGGCGGAATTGATGGGCGAGGCTGAGCCCATGGCCGTCCTTGGCCACTCTATGGCGTCGAACATCATCGTACGGTTCGCGCAGCAGCGGGACGATGTGGTGGCCACGGTGGGGGTGTCCATGTTTGCGCCGACCGTGGATGCCGAGACCCCGGCCAACGTAATGAGTGTGGTTGGGGGGTTCGAGCGTCGTCTGCAGGAGGAGGGTCAACGCGTGGTGGCGATGGCCTTTGCCGAGCTCGAGCCCGAGGACGTGGAGTTCGGGCGGACCTACGGCGACTTCGGCGACGGCACTGCGCGGCGCATTGCGGTGGCGCCGGGGGTCGAGCACGTGGGTGTGCTGTACAGTCAGGTCAGCCTGAAGGAGGCGGTGGCCTGGCTGGATCAGGCGTTCGAGCGCGACAGCGACGGTTGGGTGGCGGCCCGCGGGCCGTGGGTGGCGCTCCTGCTGGCGGCGGTGATCGCCCTGGCGCGGCCGGCTGCGCGCCTGCTGCCGCGGGTGGCCGTGGTCGGGCAGGGAGCGGGTGCCGGATGGCGGCGTTTGGCCGTTGTTGCCGGTGTCCCGGCGCTGGCGACGCCACTGGTGCTTGCGCCGGTGCCTACCGACTTCCTGCCGGTGGTGATCGGCGACTACGTTGCCATCCATTTCGGGGTTTACGGGCTGCTGAGTACGGTCCTGCTGTGGTGGACCGCGGGGCGGCCCGGCGTGCGGGATATCGCCGCCGCCGTCGGCGTGTCCGGACGCACCGGGGGGCGCTGGCTGCTCGGCGCTGCTGCGGTCACCGCCTACTGCCTGGTCATCCTTGGTGCGGTGCTCGATCAGTTCGTGACCGTTTTCTATCCCTCCATCGAGCGGCTGCCGCTGATGCTAGCGATGGTGGCCGGCACGCTGCCGTACTTCCTCGCCGATGAGTGGCTGAGCCGGGGGCAGGGGATGCGCCGCGGCGCCTACGCCGCCACCAAGGTGCTCTTCCTGGTCTCGCTGGGACTGGCGGTGGCACTCGATCCGCAAGGGCTGTTCTTCCTGCTGCTCATCGTCCCGGTGGTGGTGGTCTTCTTCGCGGTCTACGGGCTGTTCAGTCGGTGGGTCTACCGGCACACGGGGCATCCGCTGGTGGCCGGCTTGGCCAACGCGGTGGCGTTCGCCTGGGCGCTCGGAGTGACCTTCCCCATGTTGGGCGGTCCGGCCGGCTGATATCGCGGCGGGCGGAGAGAAGTCAGCGGTAGCGCAGCTCGAAGACGCAGCGTTCGTCACCAGCGGCCGCGCAACGGGTCTCGCGGATGGTGGAGTCGCCGTGGACGAGCGACCGGAACAGGTGCTCAAAGGCGGCGGCATGCCAGTGGCAAACCGGCCCTTCGGCCCGCTCGCCGGCGATGACCGGGTTGTGGGCCAGCTCCAGCAAGCAGGGTCGACCCTTGCGAATGGTCAGCTGTCCGGAGCCGACAAACGTCCAGGCGTGCTGGGAGATGGCCTTGAGCAGCATTGGTCCGGCCAGGACCGGCGGCAGAAACCGCAGCAGGGCCCGGATAGGGGCGGGGATGCGGTTGTTCAGGACGTACTCCCCGGTCCGCTCGCCTGCCTCGCGCATCACCCGCGCGCCCCGGTCGGCGCCGAGTTCGCGTCGTACGCATTGGTGGAGTGCGGCGACCGTTGACTCCGGAACCATCGCCTCTGGGGGATGCTCGAGCCAGTCGGATAGCCCAGCGGCGTCAAAGCACCGCCGGGCGGTATCCTCGTCTTCGAGGGCGGACAACGCCGCCGCAACCTGAAGGATCGCGTTCGGCCCGATGCGGGCCTCTTCATGTTGCCCGGTCGCTGCGTCCACTCTGGAACCCTCAGACTTCGTCGGTCTCAGCAGCCTTCTGCCGCTTGTCCTTGCCGGGGACTCCGTCCCGGTGGACCTGCACGGTGGCTTCCGCCGGGGTGCGTTCCGTCTCCGTGCCCGCCTTGTGAGACCGGGCAGCCTTGATTTCTTCCTTGGATGCGTGCTCCTCGTACTCCGCCCGCTGTGCCTCGGAAAGGGTCCGCGATTTGTCGAAGTTCTTCTCGATGTTCTCGCTGACCTTCTTCCGGGTTTGCGGACCCCAGTAGCCATGCTTGCCCAGGTCGTAGAACTTGCGCTGGAAGCCAGCCTTGAGGAAGGCCTTGAGGCAGCCGAAGAGATACTTGCGCCGGTCACCGGTCCCCGCCCACGGGTAGGAGAACAGCGCCTTGCGCATGTAGAAGCGCCGGTAGTTGCTCATCGTGCGATCGAGCAGCTCGCCGCGGTCCATGGCCTGCGGCTTGATGATCGGCGTCACGAAGTTGTACTTCTCGAAGTCGTACACCTCCACGGTGTCCTTGAGCTCGCGGAACAGGTCCGAGAACGGCCAGGGGGTGTACATGGCCCAGTTGGCCAGGTCCGGCTTCCAGTCCTGGGCCATCTGGTAGGTCTCTTCGAGCGTCTCGGCGGTTTCGTTCTCGAGACCAACGATGAACTGAGCCTCGACCACGATCCCGGCGTTGCGCAGGAGTTCGATCGCCTTCTTGTTCTGGGCGACGGTGGTCTCCTTGTTGAACCGGTCCAGCTTGAGCTGCGCGGCTGCCTCTGTGCCCAGCGAGACGTGGATCAGGCCGGCCTTGCGGTAGAAGGGCAGGAGTTCCTCGTCGCGCAGCACGTCGGTGACACGGGTGTTAATGCCCCAGAGGATGCCGCGTTCCGGGAGTCCGCGGTCGATCAGCTCCTGACAGAACTCGATGAACTTCTTGCGGTTGATGGTCGGCTCTTCGTCGGCAAGGATGAAGAATCCGACGTCGTGCTCGTCGGCAAGCTTCTCGATCTCGTCCACGACCTTCTTCGGATCGCGGATCCGGTAGTCGCGCCAGAACTTCCACTGCGAGCAGAACGAGCAGGTGAACGGGCAACCCCGCGCCATGTTGGGGATGGCGACTCGGGTGTTGAGCGGGATGTAGGTGTACTTCTCCCACTCCAGGATGCCCCAGTCCGGCTCGATGCTGTCGAGGTCCTTGATGGTCGGCGCCGCCGGCGTGGCGACGATCTGCTCGCCGTCGCGGTAAGCGATCCCGAGGATGGACTCGCGCTCATCGGGCCAGCGCCCCTCGTCAACCGCGCGGGCGAGGTTGACCATGATCTCCTCACCCTCGCCACGGACCACGGCGTCAATCCAGGGCGCCTCGCTGAGGACCTGCTTGTACATGAAGGTCGGGTGGATACCGCCGATGAGGGTGACGACCTCGGGGTCAACCTCCTTGGCGATCTCCAGGCTTCGCTCGGCGACGTAGATCGAAGGCGTGATCGCCGTCGTCGCCACGATGTCCGGTTTTTCCTTCTCCAGTTCCTCGCGGATGTACTCGTCGGAGAAGTTGTTGGTCATCGCGTCGATGAACCGAATGTTGTCGTAGCCGGCGCGCTTGAGATGGCCGGCCAGGTAGGCGACCCATGCCGGGGGCCAGTTGCCCGCGATTTCCGCACCGCCCGAAGAGTAGTTGGGATGGATAAAGACGATACGCATGGGTCGAGCCTCCGCGACTGCCTTGGTAACTGCGTGATTCGGTCTATCCGCGTAACTTGCACGGCTAGACCGCCTGCTGTCTAGGGTCCTTGACGCTGGATCTTCGATGGTTGACCGATATCGTGATCGGCCGCGCCAATAAGACGTCGCCGGGCGCCTGGATCAGGCAGCCCGGCGGTCTCTGGCGCAGCAACCGGGGCGCTCCCGCCCGGCTGGTTCACCCCGTACCTGAAGCGGTGGGGTCAGCCCCGCCGCAGCTGGTCCGCGGGGACGTCGCGGGGACCCACCTCGGCGGCATCACCGGCGTCTTCCCAGGCCCAGCACCAGCCGTTGGCATTGACCAGGCGCTTCTCGTCCATGCCGAAGGCGGCGCAGTAGCCGTGGTCTCCGTCCTCCTCGTGGGGGACGTAGAGCAGGCAGTTGGCGCAGAACTGGTGGCTTTCGAAGCGGGGATGGTCCATGTCGGCGTCGGCCTGATTATGCACGTAGCCGATGCCCTTGGCCTCCGGCGCATCCTCGCTGATGATCTCCCAGGTCCGGTCGTTGCCGTTGTTGTTGTCATCCGCCATGGCCTTGGAGCCGAACAGGCTCGCGGCCGGGATCGCCGCCGTGCTCATTAGGCCCAGGCGCAGGAACTTGCGGCGGGAGCGGTCACACGGTTTCTTGCTCATCATTCTGGCTCCTCTCACGTCAGGGTCGAGGTGACCTTCCAATGCACCACCCCGGCCGACTCAGGGGGCCGGTGATGGATCTTTCCAGTATACGGTTCTGTGCGACGTAACGGCGCATTTGCCAGCGTTTAGAGAATGGTCGTACTATCGCGCCAGGCGCAAGGGGGGCGCGACGATGTTGCCCAATGCGCGCCGAGGTCTCTAGCGGGGAGGACACGATGGAGCACGTGGTGATCGTCGACCCGGAAGGGCAGCGCGTCGGCACCGAAGAGAAGATCCGCGCCCACGCCGACGGCGGGACCCTGCACCTGGCGTTCTGCGTGCTCGTGTTCAGTCCGCGCGGTCATTTGCTCCTGCAGCGTCGCGCCGATAGCAAGTACCACTTCTCGGGGCTCTGGTCGAACTCCTGCTGTGGCCATCCGCGGCCCGGCGAGGGCGTCACCGAGGCGGCCGAGCGCCGCCTGGGCGAAGAGTTCGGTTTCACGACCCGCTTGCAGCCGGTTGCGCAGTTTACCTACCACGCCGAAGATCCTCATACCGGGCTCGCCGAACATGAATACGCCCATGTGCTGATTGGCCGCGCCCTGGACGATCAGCCCGCCCCGGATCCGGCCGAAATCGGCGCATGGGCCTGGGCGGCCCCGTTGCGGATTCAGGCGGATACCGAGCAGCATCCCCGGCGTTACACGCCGTGGTTCCGGCGTCTGATTCGTGAGCAGCCGGTCGCGGAGTGGGCGGCCCGGTAGGGCTGTACCGGGCGTGTCCCTCTGTTAATCTGCGCGCGGGCCGGGCGGCCCGTTTCCGCAAGGTCACTGACTCCAAAAACTGGGACGGCACAATCCATGGCACCAGCGTTTCCCTTCTCGGCGATCGCCGGGCAAGACGAGATGAAGCTCGCGATGACCATTGCCGCGGTGGACGGCTCCATCGGCGGTGTATTGGTCTTTGGCGACCGCGGCACCGGCAAGTCGACGGTAGTCCGTGCCCTGGCCGGGCTGCTGCCGACGATTCGCGCAGTGTCTGACTGCCCGTACCACTGCAACCCGGATCACGACGATACCCTCTGCGATCACTGCCGGGAGCAGACCCAGGCGGGCAAGCAACTCAACGTGCAAGAGATCAACGTGCCGGTGGTGGACCTGCCGCTGGGGGTGACCGAGGACCGTGTCGTCGGTGCCCTCGACCTCGAGCAGGCGCTGACGCGGGGGGAAAAGGCCTTCGAGCCGGGGCTTCTGGCACGCGCCAACCGCGGTTTTCTTTATATCGACGAGGTGAACCTCCTCGAGGATCACATTGTTGATCTCCTGCTTGACGTGGCCGCCAGCGGCGAGAACGTGGTCGAGCGCGAGGGGCTCAGCGTGCGCCACCCGGCCAAGTTCGTCCTGATTGGCAGCGGCAACCCTGAGGAGGGAGAGCTTCGCCCGCAGCTGCTCGACCGTTTCGGGCTGTCGGTGGAAGTCTCCACGCCGGAAGACCTGCATACGCGCATGCAGGTGGTCCGCCGGCGCGATGAGTACGAGTCCGACCCGAAGGCGTTCGTGCGCAAGTGGGCGGATCATGACGCCGAGGTGCGGGAGCGCATCGAGCGCGGACGCGAGCAGCTGCCGCACGTCGAGGTCACCGATGAGATCCTTGAGCGCACGTCGACGCTGTGCATCGCCCTGGGCACCGACGGGCTCCGCGGTGAACTGACCCTGATCCGTGCCGCCCGCGCTGCCGCTGCCCTCGAGCAGGCGGGTCAGGTCGAGGTCAAGCACCTGCGCCAAGTGGCGAGCGTGGCGCTGCGCCATCGGCTGCGCCGCGATCCCCTCGACGAGTCCGGGTCCACCACCCGGGTCCAGCGAGCCGTGGAGGAGCACCTGCCTGCATGAGCGCCGCGCTCGATTACACCAACGCCGAGTCCGCCTGGGAGGATGCGACGTGCGCCGCGGCGCTGCTGGCGATCGACCCCCCCGGCGTGGGGGGGGTATGCCTGCGCTCGCTGCCCGGGCCGGTGCGCGAGCGCTGGGTGCAGATCGCCCGTGAGCTGCTGCCCGCGGGTACGCCCTGGCGCCGCATCCCGATCAATATCTCGGACAGCCGCCTGCTAGGCGGGCTCGACCTGACCGCTACGCTGCGTTCCGGCCGGCCAGTGGTCGAGCGCGGGGTGTTGGCCGAGGTCGATGGCGGCGTGGCCGTGCTGGCGATGGCTGAGCGCATTGCGCCGGCCACGGCCGGCAAGCTGGGGGCCGTGCTCGATAACGGCGAGGTCCGGCTGGAGCGGGACGGCCTGGCCGATCGGATGACGAGTCGTTTCGGGGTGATCGCCCTGGACGAGGGAGCCGAGGAGGACGAGCGGCCGGTGGGACCGCTCCGGGACCGCCTGGGTTGCCATCTTGAGCTTAACGGGATTCCGGTCCACGTCGCTGGCGGCTGCGAGTACACAGCGGAGGATGTCGCCGCGGCCCGCGAGCGCCTGGACCAGGTCACTTGCTCCGACGACCTCGCCGAGGCCCTGTGTGCCGGCGGGCTGGCGCTTGGCATCGGCTCGCTGCGCGCACCGCTGCAGGCCCTGCGCGCCGCGCGGGCGGCCGCTGCGCTGGATGGGCGGACCGAGGTCAGCCAGGAGGATGTTGCCCTGGCCACCCGCCTGATCCTGGTGCCGCGGGCCACCCGCATTCCGGAGATGCAACAGCCGGAACAGGAGCAGCCCGAAGAGCAGCAGGAGCCTGAACAGCAGGAGGCCGAGCAGCAGGAACAGGAGGAGCCGCCCCCGCCGCCAGAACAGGAGACGGATGAGGAGCGGCCGGAGGATGACGGCGGCGAGCAGGACCAGCCCGAGGAAGGGCCGGACGAGGAGGACGACGAAGAGCAGGCGCCGGCGGAGATCCCCGCCGAGGTGGTGCTCGATGCAGCGCGTGCCGTACTGCCTGACAACCTGCTGCAGCAGATGAAGATCCGGGAACTGGCCCAGCGCAACCGCTCGCAGACGCCGGGGCGGGCCGGTGCCCTTCAGCAGGGCGGTGGGCGCGGCCGGCCGGCCGGGGTGCGCCCGGGCAGTCCCGGTGGCGGGGCTCGGTTGAATGTTGTGGAGACCCTGCGCACGGCGGCCCCCTGGCAGCCCCTGCGGCGCCAGCACGACCAGACCGGCCGCCGGGTGATCGTCCGCCCCGAGGACTTTCGTATTACCCGGTTCAAGCAGCGCAGTCAGACGACGACCATCTTCGCGGTGGACGCCTCGGGGTCATCAGCCATGCACCGCCTCTCCGAGGCCAAGGGCGCCGTGGAGCTGCTGCTGGCCGAATGCTACGTGCGTCGGGATGAGGTGGCGCTGGTTGCCTTCCGGGGCCGAGGGGCCGAGGTGCTGCTGCCGCCGACGCGCTCGCTGACCCGCGCCAAGAAGGGGCTTGCCGGGCTGCCCGGGGGAGGCGGCACGCCGTTGGCTGCAGGCATCGATACCGCCCGACAGCTCACCGACGAGGTCCGCCGCAAGGGCGCCACCCCGGTGTTGATCCTGCTCACCGACGGCCGCGCCAATGTCACCCGTGAAGGGGTGGGCGGTCGTGACAAGGCGCAGCAGGAGGCCACCGAGTCGGCTCGCGCCATCCGGGTGATGGGGATCCGGGCTCTGGTGGTGGACACCTCGCCGCGGCCGCGGCCGATGGGTCGTGAGCTGGCCGAGGCCATGGGCGCCGAATACCTGCCCCTGCCGCGTGCCGATGCCTCTTCGATCAGCTCAGCGGTGCAGGCGGTGACCGGTACCGGGCGCTAGACCTAGGAGGGAGGCCATGGGAGCGGGTTTGGCCTGGGAGCGGGAGGCTGCCGGGTGGCCGAACCACAAGGCGAGCCGTTTCGTCGACGCGGGCGGGTTGCGCTGGCACGTCCAGGTCTACGGAGAGGGGCCGCCCGCCCTGCTGCTGCATGGCAGTGCCGCTTCCGTTCACTCCTGGCGCGATTTCGGCCCGCGGCTGGCTCGGCACTATACCGTGGTCGCGCCGGACCTGCCGGGTCACGGATTCAGCGCCCCGCCGCCGCGCCGCCTGCAGACTCTGGGCGGGGCCGGGCAGGGGATCGCCGAACTCCTCCATGCGCTTGAGCTGTGTCCACGGGTGGCTATCGGCCACTCGGTGGGCGCAGCGCTGCTGGCGCGCATGGCCCTCGACGCGCGGATCCGCCCGGATGTGCTGATCAGCATCAACGGCGCCTTTCTGCCCTTCAGCGGCATCGCCGGCCACCTGTTTCCCACCACCGCCCGTCTCCTGACTTACAACCCGCTGGTCCCCTTCTGGCTCGCTTTTCGTGCCCGCAACAGGGATTTCCTCGCGGATGTGCTGGCGCGCACCGGATCCCGGATCGACGAGGCGGGTATCGACCTCTATCAGCGGCTGGCCACCCACCCAGGGCATGTGGCCGCTGCGCTGGGGATGATGGCCCGCACCCATGACGGTCTCTACGCGCTGATGGAGGATCTGCCGCGGCTGACCGTGCCGCTGGTCCTGTTCGCAGCCAGTGGGGATCGCACCGTGCCCCCGGCGCAGGCCGAGCGGGTTCGGCTGCGGGTGCCGTCGGCGCGACTGGAAACCCTCTCCGACCTTGGCCATCTGGCGCACGAGGAAGCGCCGGATCGGGTGGCCGAGCAGGTCCTGGCCGCCATCCGCACGACCGCGCCAAAAGGTCGCGGTGAAGCGGATGTTCGTTGACATAGTCCCGACCGTACTTAAGGTGAAACCTATGCGAATGAATCCTGATGCTCCTGCACCCGCTGTCGGCGGTCAGTCTCCCCACGCCGTGGTCATCGGGGCCGGCTTCGGCGGGCTGGCGGCGGCCATCCGTCTCGGCGCGCGTGGCTACCGGGTCACCGTGGTGGACCGTCTGGACGGACCAGGGGGGCGGGCCTACGTGCATCATCAGGACGGATTCACCTTCGATGCCGGGCCGACCATCGTGACCGCGCCATTTCTCTTCCGGGAACTCTGGGAGCTGGCGGGTCGGCGCTTTGAGGACGACATCGACCTGCGCCTGATGGACCCCTTCTACCGGGTCCGTTTCGATGACGGCAGTCACTTCGACTACACCGGCGATCCGGAGCGGATGCGGGCCGAGGTGGAGCGCTTCGCACCCGGCGATGTCGATGGCTACCACCGCTACATGGCGGCCAGCGAGGAGATCTTCCGGATCGGCTTCGAGGAGCTCAGCTACAAGCCGTTCAACCGGTTTACCGACATGCTCCGCGTGGTCCCGGACCTGATCCGGCTGCAGAGCTACTACAGCGTTCACGGGCTGGTTTCGCGCTACGTCAAGGACGAGCGGCTGCGTCAGGTGCTCAGCTTCCACCCGCTGCTCATCGGCGGCAACCCGTTTTCGGTGACCTCGGTCTACTGCCTGATCGAGTACCTTGAGCAGCACTGGGGGGTCCACTACGTCATGGGTGGTACGGGCAGGCTGGCCAGCGGCATGGCCGATCTGATCGCCGGGCAGGGGGGCGAGGTCCGTTACAACGCCGACGTCGAGGCGATCACCGTGGATCAGGGGCGGGCGACCGGCGTGGAGCTGAGCAGCGGCGAGCGCATCGCGGCCGATGTCGTTGTATCCAATGCCGATGCCGCTTGGACCTACCGCAAGCTGGTGCCGGCCAGTGCCCGCCGCCGTTGGAGCGATCGCCGCCTGGACCGGGCGCGCTACTCCATGGGTCTCTACGTCTGGTACTTCGGTACCCGCCGCCAATACCACGACGTGCCGCATCACACCATCCTCATGGGGCCACGGTACAAGGAGCTGATCCGAGACATCTTCGAGCGCAAGGTGCTGGCGGAAGACTTCAGCCTGTACCTGCATCGGCCGACGGCCACCGATCCGTCCCTGGCGCCGGAGGGGTGTGACGCGTTCTATGTGCTCTCGCCGGTGCCCCACCTCGGTGGGGACGTGGACTGGGAGGCGCAGGCCGAGCCCTACCGGCAGGCGATCTCGCAGTACCTCAGCGAGACGGTCCTGCCCGGGCTGGAGGAAGAGCTCGTGACCTCCCTGGTGGCCACGCCGCTTGATTTCCGCCACCGGCTGAAGTCGTGGCTCGGCACCGGCTTCAGCCTGGAGCCGGTGCTCCAGCAGAGCGCCTGGTTCCGCCCGCACAACCGCAGCGAAGACGTCCAGAACCTTTTCCTGGTCGGTGCCGGTACGCACCCCGGCGCCGGCCTGCCCGGTGTAGTCTCATCCGCCAAAATCCTCGACGAGGTAGTCCCAGATGCTCGTACCTTCGCCTGATCCAAGCCTGGCGCCGGAGCCGTACCTGCTCCATACCGATCGCCGAGCTTGTCGGGCCCTGCTCAGCACCGGGTCGCGGACCTTCATGGCGGCTTCCTGGCTGCTCCCGCGGGAGCAGCGGGATGCCGCGACGGCCCTTTACGCCTTCTGTCGCGAAGCGGATGACGCCGTGGACGAAGGACCGGGTGATGCGGCGGCCCTGGCCGCGCTCCGTGAGCGCCTGGAGGCGGCCTACGCCGGCCGGCCCCAGTCGCACCCGGCGGACCGTGCCTTTGCCTGCGTCGCCCACTACTACAACATCCCGCCAACCTTGCCGGGGGCCCTGATCGAGGGGTTTCGCTGGGACGCCGAGGGACGCGGCTACGAGACCATCGAAGAACTCTACGAGTACGCCGTGCGCGTTGCCGGGACCGTCGGCGTAATGATGTCGCTGCTTATGGATGTGCGCAGTCCGTCCGCCCTGGCTCGGGCCTGCGATCTTGGGATCGGCATGCAGCTGACCAACATCGCCCGCGATGTGGGTGAGGACGCGCGGCGTGGCCGGCTCTATCTGCCGCGGCAGTGGATGCGCGAGGCCGGCGTCGACCCGGACGCCTTCCTCGCCCGGCCGCGGTTCTCGTCGGAACTCGGCGGCGTCATCCAGCGACTGCTGCGGGACGCCGATCGCCACTACGAACGGGCGATGCCGGGATTCCACGCGCTGCCTCGCCGGGTGCGCCCCGGCCTGTGCGCAGCACGTCTGCTCTACGCCGAGATCGGCCGCGAGCTGGAACGCCGCGGCTGTGACTCGGTGAACCAGCGGGCCGTGGTCAGCGGGCAGCGCAAAGTGCGTGTCTTCTCTCAGGTTGCCTCGACGCTGGCCGCCGCGCCGCGGGACGATTCGGCGCCGGCCTTGCCACAGGGGCAGTACCTGATCGATGCTGTCAGGCAGGTTCCCGAGGCCGTCGGCCCGCCGGGGCGCCTAGAGGGGCAGGTCGCCTGGGTGCTGGGCCTGTTCGAGCGCCTCGAGCGGATGGACGCGGAGCGCCTGGAGCGTATGGACGCCGCCCGCTCCGGGCGTCAGGTCTCCGGATAGTCCGGGCGGCGTCGTTGCGCGGAGGGGCGGTCGATGGATCTGCCCGGTTTCATCATCTTCAAGCTCGCACTCGTGGCTTTGGCCATGGCCTACGCCGTACGCGAGATCGTGATCATGCGCCGCGACCTGCGGCAGATCCGCGAGGAGCGCGAACGCGATCGGAACGGCGCCGGACGCTGACAGGCCACGGGCAGTCGGGCTGCCCGTGGCGACGGTCGCCGCTTGTCCAGTACTTCAGCCGGTACGCGTCGCGCGGCGAGGCATCCGGAATGGCAGCAATGGCTTGACCCAGGCGCTGGCGAAGCGGTTGAGGTCTAAGCTTTCGTGGACCGCTCGCAACGGGCGGCCGTCCACCGCCGTAGCGACCAGGGAGCGCGCGTAGAATGGGGTGTCCTCCAGGGTCTCGATGAGTCGGGCCTGCTCCGGGGCGTCGGCCGGGATGCGCCTGCGGATGCCCCACAGCGCCGTTGGCAGGGGGGCCGATGCCGGAGCAGGGGCCTCGCTGACCGCCCCCTGCCGGTCGAAACGGATCGTCTTGCGGTACGCCTCCCCCTGCCGGGGGGTGACGTCGTAGAGCACCGTGGTGCCGTCGGCATCGCTGGCGCGCGACCAGTGCCAGCCGCTGAATCCGTCCTCCAGCGGTTCATCGCCGGCGTTGGTGTCGAGGTAGCCCTCGCCCTCCCAGCGGACCCGCGGCTTCTCCAGCTCGACCTGGACCCGGGCGCAGGGGGCCAGGGCACACCAGCGGTGGCGGCCAGCGGGGTCGAGAACCAGCGCCTGGTCGTTGGCGACCCGGGGGGTCAGGCGAATGCGGCCGCGCAGGTACGCCGGGCGCGGGAAGGTTAGCTCGTCGATGTCCAGCAGGAGCTCCCCGTCCACCCACCGCGCCTGGCTGGGGCCGACGACCAGGGTGTCACGGTCGCGTCGCAGCGCGTGCCGGTCCCGTTCGGTCATGCACCAGTGTCCGCGCTTCTCGCCGTAGAGTGCGACGTTGAAGGCGCAGTGGTCCTCCGGAATGGCCGTCCCGCGCTGCCGTGCCCACGCATAATAGGGTGAGAAGACGCTGCCGACGAACAGGATGACCGTCAGCCCGTGACGGCCGTCATCGCTCAGGGCGTCGAGGTACCACCAGACGTAGCCCCCCGAAGGGACCGTGTGACGGAAGTCAGGTCGGCCAGCACTTGCGCCGCCGCCAGGCGCCCGGACATCATCGCCATCGGCAGACCCGCCCCCGGGTGCGTGCTGCCCCCCGCCAGATAGAGCCCCGGCACCCGCGTGCGCGCCGCTGGACGCTGAAACGAGGCCCGCCACCCGTGGCTGGCCATCCCGTACAACGCCCCGCCCGTCGCCGGGTAACGCGCCTCGAAGTCCGTGGGCGTGTGGATGACCGGCGTCTCTTCCGTGGGCTGGATGCTGAGGCCGCAGCGCTCCAGGAGCGAGAGGGTCTGGTGCTGGCATTGTTGGATCTCCGTGTCGCTGAAGCTTTTCCGGTCGCCTTGGGCCGGCGCGTTGATCAGGCAGAGGAGGCGCTCGGGGCCGGCAACCGACTGCTGGTCGTGGCGATCCTGGGCGCAGATATAGACCGTTGGTTCCGGGGGCGGCTCGCCGCGGCGGAAGACGGCCTGGAACTCGTCTGCGTAGTCGCTGCTGAAGAAGACCGAGTGATGGTGAAGCGGGAACCCCCCGGTCTTGGCCCGCCAGTTCCAAGTGATCGCGGACTGCGAGCGGGTCCGGGGCGGCTGTCTGCGCACCGCCGAGCGCAGGTGGTCGCCGAAGAGCCCGCTGGCCAGGGCGGCGGCATCGCCGTTGCTGACGACCGTCCCGGCTGGCAGGAACTCGCCGTGGGCCAGTTCGACGCCGCTGACCCGGCCTCGGGCGGTGTGGATGGCCCGTGCCCGGGTGGCGCAGCGCAGTTCGACCCCGCACCGTTCAGCGAGCCCGGCCAGAGCGGTGGCCAGACGGTGCATCCCGCCCTCAACCTGCCAAACTCCTTCCGACTCCACGTGGGCGATCAACATCAGCGTGGCTGGTGCCTCGAACGGAGAGGAGCCGCAGTAGGTTGCGTAACGGCCGTAGAGTTGTCGCAGGCGCGAATCGTGGAAGTAGCGGCCAAGAGCTTGCCAGAGGGTGGTGAACGGACTGATGCGCAGCATGGCGCCGAGGTTGCGGTAGCCGACGCGGTGGAAAAGACCCAGCGGGGTAGTGCGCTGTGCGCGCATGAACGTGTTGTCCAGCGTGTCGTGGATCTCCGCGGCGCGGCGGCAGAAGGCACGGAAGCGCCGCGCCTCGGCGGGGCCTGCGAACTCGCCGATCGCCTCGGCGGATTGTCGTGGATCGGCAAACAAATCCAGCTGCCCGCCTTCGACCCAGGCGTGCCGGGCCAAGCGCTCAACGGGGCGCAGTCGCAAATGGTCCTCAAGGCGTTCCCCCGCGTCGGCGAAGAGTTCCTCGAAGGCACCGCGCATGGTGAAGACCGTCGGCCCGGCGTCCAGCCAGGCGTCGCCGATGCGCACCGGGCGCAGTTTCCCTCCCGGTGTCGGTGCCTGTTCAACCAGCGTGACTTGCAGTCCGGCGCAGGCCAGGTCGATGGCGGTGGCGAGCCCGCCGACACCGGCGCCGATCACCACGGCGTTCTGTTCTCCTGCGGCTGGGCTTCGCATCGACGTTGACATGGGGTGGGTCCCTGACTAGCGTACTCGACGACTCACGTCTTCCCTGGAACGCAAGCCTACACGCCGCCGGCGGGAGGGGGCTACATGGAACCAAGCAAAAGAATCGAAAGCGCCCTGGAGGCCGCAGTGGCCCGGGCAACGGCTGCCCCGGCCCCGCCACAGCTGGCGCATGCCGTGCATCATGCCGTATTTGCCGGCGGCGCCCGCGTCCGGCCGCGCCTGTGCCTGACCGTCGCTGCGGCCTGTGGCGATGATCACCCCGAGCTGGCCGACGCGGCGGCCATCGCTATCGAGTTGATGCACTGTGCCTCGCTGGTCCACGACGATCTGCCGTGCTTCGACGATGCGGCGACGCGTCGCGGGCAGCCGTCGGTGCACGCCGCCTACGGCGAGCGCTTGGCTGTACTGGCCGGCGATGCGCTCATCGTCCACGCGTTGGAGACGTTGGCGCTGCAGGTGCCGCAGGCCCCGCAGCGGGCCGGTGCCCTGCTGGCCACGGTGACCCGGGCAACCGGTATGCCCTACGGCATTACGGCCGGGCAGGCCTGGGAGTCCGAGCCGGAAATCCCGGTGGCGGAGTATCACCAGGCCAAGACCGGCTCGCTGTTCGCGGCTGCCACCGTTGCCGGAGCCATCGCCGCCGGCGCCGAGGAGCAGGCCGATCGGTGGCGGACGGTAGGCGAGCGGTTGGGCGAGGCGTATCAGGTCGCCGATGACCTGCGTGACGCTGTCGGGGCCGAGGATGAACTCGGCAAGCCCACCGGCCAGGACTCGTCCCACGGCCTGGCTAACGCGGTCTCGGAGCACGGCCTTGAGGGGGCCAAGGAGCGTCTGGATCGGCTGGTGCAGGAGGCGGTCGACGCGGTCCCGGACTGCGCCGGTGCCGAGCAGCTGCGCGCCGGTATCCTCGAAGAGATGGAGCGGGTCCTGCCCAAGACGCTGGGCCGCAGCGCGGCGTGATCCGTAGCTGGCGAGACAGCCGATGGCGGGATCGCCTGCATGACTGGCGAGACCGCCTGCTGGCCAGCCCCCGTTTCCATCGGCTGGCGGCACGCTTCCCGCTGACCCGGCCAATCGCTCGACGGCGCTCCAGCGAGCTGTTCGACCTGTGTGCCGGGTTCATCTACTCGCAGGTCGTTCTGGCCAGCGTGCGCAGCGGCCTGCTGGATCTGCTCAACGAGGGGGCGCAGCCCCGGGAGCGGCTGCTGAACCGCCTCGGGCTGCCGGAGATGGCGGGGCAACGGTTGCTTGAGGCAGCCGAGGCCTTGCGCCTGGCAGAGTCTCGCAGCGCCGGGCAGTACGGTCTCGGTGACCTGGGGGCCGTGCTGGTGGCCGCGCCGGGCATCCGCGCCATGGTCGATCACCACGCCCTGCTTTACGAGGATCTTCAGGATCCGCTGGCGCTGCTGCAGGGCGAGCGTGGCGAGACCGCCCTCGGGCGTTATTGGGCCTATGCCGGCAACCAGTCGCCGGACGCGCTGACGGGCAGCGAGGTGGATGGCTACAGCGGGCTGATGGCTGCCTCGCAGCCGATGGTGGCCACCGAGGTGCTCGATGCCTATCCGCTGCGCCGGCACCGGAGGTTGATGGATGTGGGCGGGGGCGAGGGGGCCTTCCTGATCGCTGCTGCCCGTCGATGGCCCCACCTGCATGGGCAGGTGATCGATCTCCCCGCCGTAGCCGAACGCGCCCGTGCCCGTATCGCCGAGGCAGGCCTTGAAGAACGCCTGACCGCCGCGGGGGCCGACTTCTTCCGGGACGCTCTGCCCGCCGATGCGGATGTGGTCTCGCTCGTGCGCATCCTGCACGATCACGACGATGAAGAGGCAGCCCGGCTACTAAAGAACCTGCACCGCAGCCTGCGCCCCGGAACCACGGTCCTGGTGGCCGAGCCGATGTCGGGGACACCGGGGGCCGAGCGGGTGGGCGGTGCCTACTTCGGGATCTACCTTTTCGCGATGGGGCGTGGGCGGCCCCGAACCGTGGCCGAAAACCGCGGGCTTCTCGAGGGGGCCGGGTTTGAGCAGATCCGGTTATTGCCAGGCTGCAATCCGCTGCAGGCCCGTGTAATTGCGGCTAAAAGCCGCAGCCTATCCCGGTGATCGACCAGCTTGACACACGGGGAAGTCAAGTTAGGCTGACACCATGTCTGACCCAAGCCCTGTATCGAATGCCGATCCGGGTGGGCCGTCCGGCGGCCCGTACTCGGCTCGTGCGGTCCTTTTCGAGGCCCCTGAGCGCCTCGCCCTTCAGGATGTGGCCTTGACGGACCCCGGGCCGGGGGACGTCGTGGTCGATATCGACTTCAGCGGGATCAGCACCGGCACCGAGCGCCTGCTCTGGAAGGGCACCATGCCCCAGTTTCCGGGGCTGGCCTACCCGCTGGTTCCCGGCTACGAGTCCGTGGGCCGGGTCATCGCGGCCGGGGCCGAGTCGGGGCGGCAGGAGGGCGAGGCCGTGTTCGTCCCCGGCGCCCGCTGCTACCGGGAGGTCAGCGGGTTGTTCGGCGGGGCCGCCTCGCGCCTGGTGGTCTCCGGCGAGCGGGTCATCCCGTTGCCGGATGGCCTCGGCGAGCGTGGCGTGTTGTTGGCCCTGGCCGCTACGGCGTGGCACGCGGTGGCCGAGGCACCCCCGGATCTGGTGATCGGCCACGGTGTGCTGGGCCGGCTGATAGCGCGCATCGGGGTGTCGCTCGGCCATACTCCGACGGTTTGGGAGACCAACGAGGACCGGCGAACCGGTGCCGACGGCTACACGGTGCTGGAACCGGACACCGATGAGCGCCACGACTACGCGCGCATCTGCGATGTCAGTGGCGACGCCGCGCTCCTCGATACCCTGATCGGGCGGCTGGCGCACGGAGGCGAGGTGGTGCTGGCCGGGTTCTACAGCGAGCGCCTGTCGTTCGCGTTCCCGTCGGCCTTCATGCGTGAGGCCCGGCTGCGTGTGGCGGCCGAGTGGCAGCGGGACGATCTGCAGGCCGTAACGCGGCAGATCGAGTCAGGGGCGCTCAGCCTCGACGGTCTGATTACGCACTGCCTCGATGCCGCCGAGGCGGCATCGGCCTACCGGATCGCCTTCGGTGATCCCGACTGTCTCAAGATGGTCCTCGACTGGAGAAACAGCTGATGAGCAGCGAGCAGCCGGCGAAAGAGACCCAGATCATCGCCATCTACGGCAAGGGCGGCATCGGCAAGAGCTTCACGCTCTCCAACCTCTCCTACATGATGGCGCAACAGGGCAAGAAGGTCCTGCTCATCGGCTGCGACCCCAAAAGCGATACCACCTCGCTGCTCTTTGGCGGGCGGGCCTGCCCCACGATCATCGATACCTCCTCGCGCAAGAAGGCCGCCGGCGAGACGTTGAGCATCGGCGACGTCTGCTTCAAGCGCGATGGGGTCTTCGCCATGGAGCTCGGCGGCCCGGAGGTGGGCCGCGGCTGTGGTGGACGCGGGATCATCCACGGGTTCGAGATCCTGGAGAACCTGGGGTTCCACGACTGGGACTTCGATTACGTCCTGCTCGATTTCCTCGGCGACGTGGTCTGTGGCGGGTTTGGCCTGCCCATCGCGCGTGACCTGTGCCAGAAGGTCATCCTGGTGGGGGCGAACGATCTACAGTCGCTCTACGTCGTCAACAACGTCTGCTCGGCGGTGGAGTATTTCAGCCGCCTGGGCGGGAGTGTCGGCGTCGCCGGGCTGGTGGTGAACAAGGATGACGGTACCGGCGAGGCGCAGGCACTCGCCGAGCAGGCTGGGATACCGGTGCTCTCGAGCATCCCCGCGGACGACGAGATCCGGCGCAAGAGCGCCAACTACGAGATCATCGGCTACCCGGGTGGTCCCTGGGGAGACCTGTTCGGGCAGCTGGCGCAGAACATCGCCGGTGCCCCGCCGGTCATGCCTCAACCCCTGAGTCACGACCAACTGCTCGGGCTGTTCAAGAGTGACGAGGTCGGCGGCGAGGTCGAACTCGTGCCGGCCACTCCGGAGGACATGTGCCCGCAGGGGGCGACCAGGAAGCCATCCCTGGAGATCGTCTACGACGATACCTGAGCCAGACCCCGGAGTAAGGGCCATGAACGATCGAGCGGGACCCCATGATCAACCCCAGACCATGTGCCCGGCCTTCGGGTCGTTGCGCGTGGGGCTGCGCATGCGCCGCACCGCCACCGTGGTGGCGGGTTCGGCTTGCTGCGTCTACGGGCTGACCTTCACTTCGCACTTCTATGGTGCCCGGCGCAGCGTTGGCTACGTGCCCTTCGACTCCGAGTCGCTGGTGACCGGGGGGCTGTTCGAAGACGTCCACCAGGCGGTGTACGACCTTGCCGACCCGGCGCGCTACGACGCCATCGTGGTCATCAACCTCTGCGTGCCGACGGCCTCCGGCGTGCCCCTGCGGCTGTTGCCCGAGGCGATCAACGGTGTCCGCGTGGTGCCGCTGGAGGTGCCCGGTTTCGGTGTGCCCACTCATGCCGAGGCCAAGGACAAGCTGGCGGCCGCCATGCTGCGTTACGCCCGGCAGGAGGCCGAACAGGGCCCGGTGGCGGCGCCGCGCAGTGGCCGGGGCGATCTGCCCACGGTGGCGCTGCTCGGCGAGATGTTCCCGGGCGATCCGGTCAGTATCAGCCGTTTGCTCGAGCCCATGGGCCTGGCGGCGGGGCAGGTGGTGCCGACGCGCGAGTGGCGCGAGCTTTACGCGGCCCTCGATTGCCGCGCGGCTGCCGCAATCCACCCGTTCTATACGGCGTCGCTGGCGGAGTTCGAAGCAGCGGGGCGGGCGCTGGTGCCCTCGGCCCCCGTCGGACGGGATGGCACTGCAGCCTGGCTCGAGGCGGTCGGAGCGGCCTGCGACGTCGGGCGTGCCGAGATCGACACGGCGAAATCGGCTGCGCTTCCCGCCATCGAAGAGGCCATCGCGGCTGCGCCGGTGCACGGCCGGATTACGGTCTCCGGATACGAGGGCTCCGAGCTGCTGGTTGCCCGGCTGCTCGTCGAATGTGGCGCGGACGTGCGCTACGTGGGCACGGCCGTGGGTCAGACGCGGTGGTCGGATCCGGATCGCGAGTGGCTCGAGGCGCGAGGGATCCCAGTGCGTTTCCGGGCGACGCTGGAGGACGATACCGCGGCGGTGGACGAGCACCAGCCCGATTTGGCCATCGGCACCACACCCGTGGTCCAGCACGCCAAGGAGCAGGCCATTCCCGGCCTGTACTTCACCAATCTGATCTCTGCGCGACCGTTGATGGGGCCGTCGGGGCCAGGGGCGCTGGCTCAGGTTATCAACGCCGCGATCGGGAACAAGGAGCGCTTTGACGCCATGAACGCATTCTTCGCCGGCGTGGGTACGGGCGAGACCGGCGGCGTGTGGAGCGAATCGCCGCAGATCCCGCCGCGGGTTGAGATCAAGGCGGGCGGCGTCGGGCGTTGTGGGGAGGGACGCTGATGCTCATCCCCGATCTTGATCGTGCTGGCGGATACTGGGGGGCGGTGTACGCGTTCACGGCCGTCAAGGGCCTGCAGGTGATCATCGATGGCCCGGTCGGGTGCGAGAACCTGCCGGTGACCGCCGTTTTGCACTACACCGACGCCCTGCCGCCGGAAGAACTCCCGGTGGTCGTCACCGGCCTCTCCGAGGAAGAGCTCAACCGAGAGGGCACCGAGGGCGCCATGAAGCGGGCCCACGGCACCCTCGATCCCCAGCAGCCGACTGTCGTCGTAACCGGTTCCATTGCCGAGATGATCGGCGGCGGCGTGACGCCTGAAGGCACCGGGATACGCCGTTTCCTGCCGAGAACCATCGACGAGGATCAGTGGCAGGCCTCGGATCGGGCGCTGCGCTGGCTCTGGGAGCAGTTCGGCATGCGCCGCGGGCGCGCGCCGCGTCCGCGCGAACGGGAGGCCGGCGCGCCGCCGCGGGTCAACATCATCGGCCCGGCCTACGGGATGTTCAATATGCCCTCGGACCTGGCCGAGATCCGCCGGCTGGTCGAGGGCATCGGCGCGGAAGTCAATCTGGTCTTTCCTCTTGGTTGCCACGTGGATCAGATCCCGCGGCTGGTGGATGCTGATGTCAACATCTGCATGTACCGGGAGTATGGGCGCGGGCTCTGCGAGGCGCTCGGACGGCCCTATCTGCAGGCGCCGGTTGGCCTGCACAGTACGACGCGATTCCTGCACGCCCTCGGCGAGCAGCTCGGGCTCGATCCGGAGCCGTTTATCGAAAAAGAGAAACACACCACACTAAAACCGCTCTGGGATTTGTGGCGTTCTGTCACACAGGATTTTTACGCCACGGCCAGTTTCGGGATCGTTGCAGCACAAACCCATTCGCTGGGCATTCGGAAATTTCTTGAAAATGACCTGGGGATGCCCTGCAATTTCGCCTTCTCTCGGGCGCCCGGCGTCAAGATCGATAACGACGCCATTCGTGCCGCGATCCGCGGCAATCCGCCACTCGTGCTTTTCGGAAGCTACAACGAGCGGATGTATCTTGCGGAAGTAGGAGGACACGCCAGATATATCCCCGCCTCCTTCCCCGGTGCGGTCATACGCCGCCACACGGGGACCCCGTTCATGGGGTACGGTGGATCCTGTTACATCGTGCAGGAGGTTTGTAACGCGCTCTTCGACGCCCTGTTCCATATCCTGCCGTTGGGCACGGAAATGGATCAGGTGGAGGCCACTCTGGCCCGCGGCGTGCAACCGGAAAAAACGGCGCAGAATGTCGCAGCCGAATCCGAAGCCGCCCCGGCCGAGGCCTCCGAGACCCTGACCTGGGACGAAGAGGCTCGAGCGATACTTGACCGCTGGGTTCAGGAGCAACCGATGCTGGTCCGCATCTCGGCCACCAAGCGGTTGCGCGATGCAGCGGAACAGCGGGCCAAGGAGGCCGGCGAGACTCGAGTCACCGCAGCCCGGGTCAAGAGCTGCAGCGACGTGCTGCCAGGGTCGGGTCCGGGGCGCGGCAACTAAAGCACGAAAAGGGCGCGGCGAAAGCGCGCTATCCCGTTGAAGCCTTACGCGTTGTGCTTTGTTATAGACGGGTAGAGGCGCAGCGGAGAGTTCGACGAGAGGAGGCACTCCGATGGCACACGCAGTCAAAGCACGGCCGAACTCAGCGCGAGCCCGCCGCAAGGAAGAGGCGCAGTACCGCCTGCTGATGGCCGTCAGCTTCGCGGTCTTTCTGGTCGGCGCTCTTCTGGCCCGTCTCGTCCCGGCACGCTGGCGTGCTGCGCAGCAAAAGGGCGAGCGGCAGTCGGTAATCGCCGAGGCACGCGCGGCGGCGCAGACCTCGGTCCCCTTTGCCTTCATGAGCTGATGCGCGGCATTGGGCCGCAGCTCGCAGGGGAAGAGAGAACGAATAACCGATTTTTCTGATCGAGGATCCATCCTCGGTCGGGAAAAAAGCACCACCAAAGCGTGGTGACCAACCCGAGCCGCGCGGGGGCGCGCGGCGCAGGCGAAAAGTCGAACGGAGGAAGTAATTATGGCTGACGAGATGCGGAACGTTAGCGACGAGGAAGCCAAAGAGTTTCACGCGATGTTCTCTCAGGCCTTCACCGTCTACATCGGTGTTGCCGTTGTGGCGCACATCCTGGCCTGGGCCTGGCGTCCGTGGATCCCGGGTGACGAGGGCTTCGGTGCCGCTCTGATCGAGGGTGCCAACGCCGTCACCGCCGCTGTTCAGTCCATCGCGCCCATCGCTGCTTAAGGAGACGTAATCATGTGGAGAATGTGGAAGATCCTCGACTATCGCCGTACGGTGGTTCTGGCCCACGTGGGCATGGCCGTCCTGGCTCTGCTTATTCACTTCATCCTCCTGAGCACGGAGAACTTCAACTGGCTCCAGGGTAACCCCTACGGCGACGCCGAGTCGGCTGCCGAGGTCGCCGATGCTGCGGTCATGCCGCAGCAGCGGGAGGTCTAAGCACCCGAGCCCCCGGCTCTTCGGGAGGACCGCCCCGGTGTGCTTCACACCCGGGGCGGTCGCTCGCCGAAGGCTTCGGGATCCCTGAGGCGCCGTGTTGCCCGTGATGTGAGGACCCAGCCATGGCGATGCTCGACTTTGAAAAAAAATATCGTGTCCGAGGAGGTACACTCCTCGGAGGGGACTTGTTTGACTTTTGGATTGGGCCGTTCTACGTGGGCATCTTCGGGGTGCTTACGGCGATCTTCGCGGTCCTTGGCACCGTCCTGATTATCTACGGTGCTTCCCAAGACACCTTCAATCTGTGGCAGATCTCGATCGCCCCGCCCGACCTTAGCTACGGGCTGGCCCTTGCGCCCATGATGGAGGGCGGCCTCTGGCAGATCATCACCGTCTGCGCTCTGGGCGCGTTCATCACCTGGGCCCTGCGGCAGGCGGAGATCTCCAAGAAGCTCGGCATGGGGTATCACGTGCCGGTGGCGTTCGCGGTCGCGATCCTCGCCTACGCGACGCTGGTGGTCTTCCGGCCGCTGCTGATGGGCGCCTGGGGCCACGGGTTCCCGTACGGGATCCTGAGCCACCTGGATTGGGTGTCGAACGTGGGGTATCAATACCTCCACTTCCACTACAACCCGGCCCACATGCTGGCCGTCACGTTCTTCTTCACGACCACCCTGGCCCTGGCGCTGCACGGTGGCCTGATCCTCTCGGTCACCAACCCCAAGAAGGGTGAGCCGGTTAAGACCGCGGAGCATGAGAACACCTTCTTCCGTGACGTCATCGGCTACTCCATCGGCAGCCTGGGCATCCACCGCCTCGGCCTGTTCCTGGCCCTGAATGCGGGCTTCTGGAGCGCGGTGTGCATCATCATCAGCGGCCCGTTCTGGACCCGCGGTTGGCCCGAGTGGTGGAACTGGTGGCTCAACGTCCCGATCTGGTCCTGGGGGGGGTAATCAGAAATGGCTGAGTATCAGAACATCTTTACCCGCGTTCAGGTCCGGGGCCCGACGGATCCGGGCGTCGAGCTCCCAGCCGCGGATTGGCCCCGGACCAAGGGAGCGACGCACTCTTGGCTGCTTGGGAAGATCGGCGACGCCCAGGTCGGTCCGATCTATCTCGGCACGACCGGTGTGATGTCGATCCTCTTCGGCATCGTGTCCATCGTCATCATCGGCATGAACATGCTGGCGTCGGTGGACTGGAGCCCGCTCGAGTTCATCCGTCAGTTCTTCTGGGTGGCCCTGGAGCCGCCGCCGCCGGAGTACGGCCTGAGCCTCCCGCCGCTCAATGATGGCGGGTGGTGGCTGATCGCCGGGTTCACGCTGACCCTGTCGGTCCTGCTCTGGTTCGCGCGGACCTACAACCGGGCACGGGCGCTCGGGCTCGGCACCCACGTGGCCTGGGCCTTCGCTGCAGCGATCTTCCTGTTCCTGGCGATCGGCTTCATCTGGCCGGTGCTGATGGGCAGCTGGGCGAAGAGTGTGCCGTTCGGCATCTTCCCGCACCTGGACTGGACCACGGCGTTCTCGCTGCGGTACGGCAACCTGTACTACAACCCGTTCCACATGCTGTCGATCGTGTTCCTGTTCGGTTCGGCTCTGCTGTTCGCGATGCACGGCGCCACCATCCTGGCGGCGGGTCGCTACAACGCGGAGCGCGAGATCGAGCAGATCACCGACCGCGGTACCGCTGCGGAGCGTTCGGCGCTGTTCTGGCGCTGGACCATGGGCTTCAACGCTACGATGGAGTCCATCCACCGGTGGGGTTACTGGTTCGCCATCCTCTGCGTGATTACGGGTGGCATCGGTATCCTGCTGACCGGCACCGTGGTCGAGAACTGGTACCTGTGGGGTGTCCACCACGGCATCGCCCCCGAGTATCCGGAGTTCTTCACACCGGCAGTGGATCCGGCAGCAGGGGGGACGGAGTGATGAGCAGTAAAATGTATCTGAACCGATCCTTGGCAGTTGGTGCCCTGTCCGCCGGTCTCGCAGTCGTCGTCGGGTGTGAGCGTCCGCCGGTAGATACCGAGCAGAAGGGCTACCGTGGCACCGGCATGGAGGAGGTCAACAACCCGCGGCTGCGGGACGATGACCTCCATCTGGCGCCGGAGGCCGCGGATCCGGTCTCGGCTGAAGGGCCCCGCGCCGGCGAGATCTACCAGAACGTGGAGGTGCTCGACGACCTGAGCGTGGCGGAGTTCACCCGGCTCATGCAGAGCATGACCGACTGGGTGTCGCCGGACGAGGGTTGCACCTACTGCCACGATGGCAACGATTTCGCCAGCGAGGAGCTGTACACGTACCAGGTCTCTCGTCAGATGATCGAGATGAACCGGTATGTGAACGCCAACTGGGACAGCCACATGGATGACACGGGTGTGACCTGCTACACGTGTCACCGTGGCGAGAACCTGCCGGAGGAGAGCTGGTTCGCCGAGCCGACGCCGGATGTGAACATGGCCGGCCTCGGCAACACCATGATGCAGAACCTGGCCAGCGAGAAGACCGAGTACACCTCGCTTCCGCGGAATGCGTTCGAGCGGTACCTGCTCGGGCACGATGATCTGCGGGTCGAGGGCGACACGATCCTGCCCCACCTCGATGAGTGGGACGTCTCGCTCCAGGACACCGAGGCTTCCTACAGCCTCATGATGCACATGTCCGCTGCAACCGGCTCCAACTGCACCACCTGCCACAACACCGGCCGGCTGGGGCAGTGGGACGAGAGCCCGGAGGAGCGGGAGATCTCCTGGCACGGCATCCGGATGACGCGTGATATCAACGCCAACTGGATCGAGCCGCTGGAGGCTGGTCAGCCCGAGGTTCGCCTGGGGCCGACCGGTGACATCGCCAAGGTCCAGTGCGCCACTTGCCACTACGGTGAGCAGCTGCCTCTGGACGGGGCCAAGATGGTCGATGACTATCCGGGCCTGATGGGCGAGGAGGACGCGGACTTCGACTTCCTGCAGTTTGGCGATCTCGGTACCGACGGTCTGCGCGACCGCAACGCCGAGTAAGAGGCAGGAAGCGATCCCGGGGGCCTCGGCCTCCGGGCCCGTCCTGAAGAAAACGGCGCCTTAAGGCGCCGTTTTTCTTTTTGTGGTGCGCCAGCGCCTTGGCTGGCTCTATTCGGGGAACTGTGGTGGTTGCCGGATGACTTGGAGGTGCGAGTCCTCTACCGGCCCGGCAAGGGGAAGGTTAGCCGAACGGCAAGGGTGTCCATCGTGAGGTGGAACCTGAAGGAAGCCGAAGGCAAAGCATTGGCCCGACAACTAGAAGTCGGTGCAAGGATAAGTGGGCGAAGTGTCCGTCGCGTACGGCGTATTGGCTGAGTCAGAACTGCGGCGAGCCACGGTAGAGGGTCGGGTCCGGGGGCGGAGGTAGGAGCGGAGCGAGCAGGGGCACGAGCGGCCGGGTTCGGCCGCCGCACCCCTTGCGCGGTCAGCGGACCGGTGCCAGCCCGGTCAGGTGCGCGATGTTCTTGAAGAAGATGCGCATATGTGCGAGCGGACGTGCTCGAACCAGGCGCTTGTTCATGTACGCATCCCAGGTCAGCGCCTGCACGTCCGGGTCGGCACAGATCCGCACGAACCGCTCCCGGCGGTTGTTGTTGGTGTACCAGAAACGCTGCATCACGCCGAGTACCCGGAAGACCTGGCCGTGGTCCCTGGTGAAGGCCTTCTCCGCCTGTGCGAGGGCCGCGCCGTCGCCGGTGTCCAAGGCCTGCTCCACGGCCTGGGCGGCATTTTGTCCCCCAACCATGGCGTAGTAGATCCCCTCGCCGGAGGCGGGAGCCACGGTCCCGGCGGCGTCGCCGGCTAGGACCACATTGCGCCCGTTGTCCCAGCGCTTGAGCGGGTGCATCGGGATCGGTGCCCCCTCCCGGCGCAGGGTTGTCGCCTGTTCCAGTCCGGCGTCCTGGCGCAAGCGCTCCACGGCCGAGCGCAGGGAGAAACCCTTGACCGCGCTGCCGGCGCCGACACTGACCGTGTCGCCATGGGGAAAGATCCAGCCGTAAAAGTCGGGAGAGATCGAGCCGCGGTAGTAGACGTCGGCCCGGCGTGGATCGAAGCGGTCGTCGTCGTCGGCAGCCGGGGCTTCGATGATCTCATGGTAGGCGGCGACCTGGGGGATCTCGGTCGCCCCCTGGATGGCCTGCCGGCCCACGGCGGAGTTGGCGCCATCAGCGCCGATAACGAACCGCGCCCAGACTTGCCGGGGCTCGGCCTCCGGGCCACCCCGACCCTCGGTGTAGCGGAGGTAGACGCCGCCGTCGCCCTCCTCAAGGTGCTTGAAGGTGGCCTCGCGTCGCTCGGCGCCGGCCTCGGCGGCACGGTTGCGCAGCCATTCGTCGAAGACCTCGCGATCGACCATGGCCACGTAGCCGTCCTGGATCGGCATGTCCACGTGGCGGTCGGAGGGCGAGACCATGCGGGCGGAGCCCACGGTGGCGCAGATCATCTCGTCGGGGATCTCGAAATCCTGGACGCAGCGCGGAGGGATCGCGCCGCCGCACGGCTTGATGCGGCCCGGGCGGTCGAGTAGTAGTACGGCGTGACCTTGTTGCGCGAGGTATCGGGCTGCAGTGGCACCCGCAGGGCCACCACCGACGACAGCGACATCGAAGCGCTCGACATTCTGCGAGTTGCTCATGGGCATCAGCTCCCTGCTGTGGCGGTGCCGTATTTCTGGTCGGTCTCGCCGGCTCGGTCCACCCGCGCAGCCAGCCAGGCCGAGACCAGGAAGAGCAGGGCGGCGAGCCCGAAGACCATGGAGTATCCGGCCGTCTCGTCACCGGCCAGGTAGCGGATTGCGTCGACGCCAACGGTTCCGAGGAAGCCGCCGAGGCCGAAGGCGATGGCCTGGGCAGCGCCCCAGAGGCCGACGCGGACCCCCTCCCGGCGCTCCTGGCCCTCGCTGGCGAGGCGCATCATGGAGCCGATGGCGGCTACGGCGAAGGCGCCGTTGGCCGCGCCGAGCGCGAACACCGGCAGGCCGACACGCCAGAGGCCGCTCTCGGAAACACTCTCCCACCAAAGCTCTTGGACGCCAGCGACGACGATCAGGTTGCCCAGAGCGATGCTCGAGGCGATGCAGCCGCCGATGGTCCAGGTGCGCAGGCTGCCGAGTTTGCCGCGACCGGCGAGGGCCGCGAGCAGCATCCCAGCCAGGACGCCGCCATTCTGAAACCCGCCCAGCTGGGTGGACTGCCCGGGGGTCAAACCGAAGACCAGGCCGGCGAACGGCTCCAGGATAAGATCCTGGGAGTTGTAGGCGAGCATCGAGAAAAACACGAAGATGGTGAACCGCCGCGCCTTCGGTTCATCCCAGATCTGGCCCAGCGCCTGAAAGAAGGGGGTCGTTGGGGTGCTCTGCGCATGGGCGCCGACGCTCTCGCGCCCTTCGCCCTCGACGCCCCAGACGGCGACGAAGGCCAGGACGACCGCCAGGGCGCAGACGACGCTGGTGACCCCTACCAGGCGCTCCATGGAGAACGGATCAAGGAAGTGCCCGGCGGTGCCTGCCGTTACCGCGAACCCGGCGATCATCATCACCCAGGTGACCATCGCTGCAGGTGCACGTCGCTCCGGTGACACCCGCGTCGCCAGCAGGGCGAGCAGCGCGGTACCGGCACTGCTGACACCGGCCCCGATCATGAGGAAGGCGACCGTAGCGAGGGCAACACCGCCGGCAGTGTTGGTCTCCATGAGCGCCGTCGCGAAGGAGGCGGTGACCCCGCCGGCGGCAAGCACCAGGATGCCGCCAAGGATCCAAGGGGTTCGTCGCCCGCCCACATCCGATCCGTAGCCCAGGCGCGGGCGTAGGATCTGAACGGCGTAGTGGAAGCCGACCAGCATGCCGGGCAGCATCGCCGGCAGGGCCAGCTCGACGATCATGACGCGATTGAGGGTAGTGGTGGTCAGCACCACCACAGCGCCCAGGGCCGTCTGGACGAGGCCGAGCCGGAGGATCCCCAGCCAGCCGATGTTGGGTGCGCTCATGCGCTGCCTCCGAGCATGCCGCCCAAGGCGAAGGCCGTGGCCAGCATGCCGAGCACGTAGAGGGTCGTGCCCGTGGCGTTATACCAGGGGGCGTAAGCTTTTGGATCGCGTAGCAGCCGGATCATCAGCAGAAGCTGAGCGGCCAACAGGGCGCTGACGATCAGGGCGTGCCAGGGCTGCTCCCAGGCGAGGAGCAGGCCGATCACCACCGCCTGCGGCAGCGCCATGACGACACAGGCCAGGCGCGCCGCATTCTGCGCGCCGAGATGAACGGGCACCGTCTTGAGCCCGGTCTGCCGGTCGCCCTCAATGGCCTTGAAGTCGTTGAGGGTCATGATGCCGTGGGCGCCGATGCTGTAGAGCAGGGCGACGAGCAGGATCCGCCAGTCCGGAAGCCCGGTGGCCATGATGGCCGCACCGGTGACCCAAGGCAGCCCTTCGTAGGAAAGGCCCACAGCGGCGTTGCTGATCCAGCCGTTGCGCTTCAGGCGTATGGGAGGGGCGCTGTAGGCCCAGGCCAGAAAGAGGCCGATACAGGCGGCCAGGAGGACCACCGGCCCGAGGGCAGCGGCGACGGCCAGGGCGAGCAAAGTGGTGCCGATCCCGATGTAGAGCCCCCAACGCCCGGGCATGCGGCCCGAGGGAATGGGGCGGTCGGGCTCGTTGATGGCGTCCACGTGGCGGTCGTACCAATCGTTGACGATCTGGCTGGTGCCGCAGACCAGCGGACCGGCGAGCAGCACACCGGCGGCGATCATCAGCCAGTGGATCCCCTCCGGGGAAGCGCCCACGGAAATGACACCACAGGCGAATGCCCACATCGGCGCGAACCAGGTGATCGGATGCATGATCTCGAACACCGTCGCCAGGCGCGGGCGCGTGAGCGCTGTATCAGGATGAGCTGCCCCAGACATGACGGTACAGTAAGGAGCCCCGATCCCCGGCGTCAAGCGGGCGTGACAGTCGGCCGCGCCCATTCGCCGCGGCGGGTCAGAACGCCTCGCCCAGGTTGAAGTAGACGGCCAGGCCGTCGCCATCTTCCGCGTCGCCGCGGGCGTACCCGCGGGCGAAATCGAGACGCAGGTGGATGCCGGCGTCGGGCACGAGGACGTAACGCAGGCCGCCGCCAACCCCGTACTTCAGGTGTTCTGAGGAGGCCTCCGAAAGGCGCGGGAAGACGTCGCCGGCGCCGGCGAAGGCAGCGCCCTGCCACCGCCCGGCGATGGGAAAGCGCCACTCGGCCTGTCCGGCAAGCAGCACGTTGTCGATGTAGCGCCCCTCGTAGAACCCGCGCAGGGTGCTGCCGCCCAGTCGGGGTTGGAGCGGCAGCGGTGCGTGGTCACCGGCGTACTCGCCGACGAATTGCAGCGCGACGGCGTGTCGCTCGCCGATGCCGAAGTAGTGGCGATGGTCGAGCTCGATCACACCGAACGCCTCATCGGCCCCCAGTGACTCGGGGAAGGCTACCGCCGCCAGCTCCGTGCGACTGCCGGAGGTGGGGAAGAACGGGCCGCTGCGAGTGTCCTGGGAGACGGTGGCACCGACGCCGTGGAGCCGGTTCTCGCGCGGCAGTTCACGCTCCTGGTAGTACCGATCCACCTTGCCGTCCGCATCGACGTCCTCCAGGTCGTAGCGAGCGGCATCCCAGCGCACGCCCGCGTACCAGGGGCCGCCAACCCAGCGTTGCAGGCGGAGGCTGTTGCTGCGGCGCAGTGCGGTGTACGACTCCTCATCGTCCTGCCGAGCCAGGGGGCCCTGCCCATAGTAATCCCGGGGAAACTCGCTGAGTGTGGTGCTGTTGGCGATCAGCCAGCGCCCATCAGCCAGGTAGGCGCGGCCACTGAGGGCGGCCAGGTACTGGCTTTCTGCAGTATAGAAGCCTACCAGGCTGAGGGTGTCGGTGCCCTCCGCACCGGTAGCCAGCTGGCGTGGCCGGAAGAGCACCGCCGTTGCTCCGCCGGCCCCCCCGGTCTCCGGGGTGTAGAAGACCAGCGGCACGACCACGCCCCCCGGTGAGCCGGCGCTCAGGAGGGCGGGGGCGCCGCCCAGGCCGATGAACAGGGCGGCCAGCAGTTGGCGGGCGCGTCGGGCCATGGGGCTGTCGTCGGCGATCGGGCTAGCGGGACCGACGCCACTATAGCCCCGGGCAAGCCCCTGGCGGAAGGCGCCCTTATCCCGGCCGCGTCAGGCCGGGGTGTCGGTGTCCTTGATGCCCATCAAATACAGGGTCCCGTCCAGGCCCAGGGTGGAGATCGATTGCCGCGCGCTCTCCTGGACCACCGGCTTGGCGTGGAAGGCGATACCGAGCCCGGCCAGGCGCAGCATGGGCAGGTCGTTGGCGCCGTCCCCGACGGCGATTACCTGTTCCAGGGCCAGGCCCTCCTGCTCCGCGATGTGGCGCAGCAGCTCGGCCTTGCGCGGGCCATCGACGATCTCGCCCTGGACCCGCCCGGTCAGTCGACCGTCGACAATCTCCAGGTCGTTGGCGTAGACGTAGTCGATGCCCAGGTGTTTCTGCAGATGGCGCCCGAAGTAGGTGAAGCCACCGGAGATAATCGCGGTGACGTAGCCGAAGGCCTTCAGCGTGCGCATCAGCCGCTCGGCGCCCTCGGTTAGCGTCAGGCTCCGGGCGACCTCTTCCAGGGTCTCTTCGGGCAGTCCCTCCAGGAGCCGGACGCGCTGGCGCAGGCTCTCGCGGAAGTCGATCTCGCCGCGCATGGCCTGCTCGGTGACTCGCGCGCACTCCTCGCCGACGCCGGCCGCCTTGGCCATTTCGTCGATGACCTCCTGCTGAATGAGCGTGGAGTCCATGTCGAAGGCGACCATGCGACGGTTGCGCCGGTACAGATTGTCTTCCTGGAAGCTGATGTCGATCCCGAGCTGCTGGGAGATCTCCATGAAGTCGCGCTTCATGGCGTCGGTGTCGACGGGCTGGCCCCGCACCGTCAGCTCCACACAGGCTCTTGAGCGTCGACCCTCCAGATGTAGCGGGCGACGGCCAGAGAGTCGCACGATGTCCTCGATATTCAACCCCTGGGCGGTGACGACGCTGGAGATGCGGGCAATCTGCGCGGCGCTCACGCTTCGGCCGAGCAGGGTGATGATGTGCCGCGGCTTGCCGGCGCCACGCACCCAGTGCTCGTACTGCTCCTGTGCCACCGGGGTGAAACGCACCTGCATCCCCGCATCGTGGAGGTGGAACAGCACGTCCTTGAGCACCGGGGAGACGTCCTTCTGCTCCGGTACCTCGATGAGAATGCCGAGCGACAGGGTGTCGTGGATCATCGCCTGCCCGATGTCGAGGATGTCGACATCGTACTCGGCCAGGATGCCCATCAGGGAAGAGGTCAGTCCCGGCTGATCCTCGCCGGACACGTTGATCAGGATGATCTCGCTCATAGCATCTACCATTCCGGGGTGAGCGCGTCATTGTAGGGGATCCGGCCCCGGCCGTGGTGGACACCGTGAGCCCTTGCCGAATCCGCGGGCTCATCGCAGACTAAAACGCTTCCGCGCGTTTCCCTGACTGGTGGCGAGGAGATTGCAAGTGACGCACATCGAAGAGGGGCTCAGGCGGGTGCTTCATCGGGCCGCCCGGGTGGTGGCGCTGACCGGCGCCGGGATCTCGGCCGAGAGTGGTGTGCCGACGTTCCGGGATGCGCAGAGCGGCTTCTGGGAGCGTTTCGACCCCGAGGAGCTGGCTACACCGGAAGCCTTCCGGCGCAACCCCCGCCGGGTCTGGGCCTGGTACGCGCAGCGCCGGCGCCTGGCCGAACAGGCCGAGCCCAATGCCGGGCACCGCGCCTTGGCCGACTGGGAGCGGCAACTTGGCGGCCTGCGCGTAATCACCCAGAACGTTGATGGCCTACACCAGCGCGCCGGGAGCCACGACATCATCGAGCTGCACGGCAACATCCACCGCGACCGTGTCTTCGAGGGTGCGGTAGTCGGGGCTTCAGATGCCCCGGAGTTGCCGCGGTGTCCGCACAGTGGCGATCTGCTGCGTCCGGATGTGGTCTGGTTCGGCGAGGCCCTGCCGTCCGGTGCCGTCGAGGCTGCGGTGACTGCGGTCCGGGAGGCCGACCTGGTCCTCTCCGTTGGCACCTCCTCACTGGTCCAGCCGGCTGCTTCCCTGCCGCTCGAAGCGCTGGAACGAGATATCCCGGTCCTGGAGGTCAACCGGGAGCCCACACCGCTGACCCCGGTGGCGGACTGGAGCCTGCGCGGCAGCGCCGGCGAGATCCTGCCGGCGCTGGTCGGGGCGGCGACCGAGCAGGTCTGAATCGCCGCGTGCCGCGGTTCAGAGGAAAGCGCGCGGCACCCGCTCATCCCAGGTCTTGGCGAAGACGCGCAGCCCGTTCTCGTAGGCATCTAGGGTGGCGTGGATTCGGAAGTGGCCCTCGTCGCAGGTGAGCAGGGTGCGGGTCTCGGTGTAGATCGACCAGTCACCGCGGCGTAGCCGTCGGCGGTGGATGACCTCGCCGCTCAGGGAGGTGAAGTCGTCGCCGCGTGCCCGATACCACTCGTCCGCGGAGCGTTCGACCTCCAGGTCCACGTCCTCCAGGTAAGCGCGGCCATCGTCCTCGATCACGTGTAGGGTCGACTCATCCCGTGCCAGGTCGCGCGAAACGATCCAATTGCCGTGGCCGTGCTCCAGGGCCGTCGATGCCGGGGGTGGCGCCGCCTCGGCCTCATCGAACGCGGGCAGCCCCCGGTCCTCCTCCCGGGGCGGGCGCACCGGTAGATCAAGGTGACAGCCCTCCGGATAGAGGGTCAGACGCACCGGCTGCGGTGGCGGCCAGGCCAGGGGCCAGTAGGAAGTGGATACAGCGAGTCGGATGCGGTGGCCCCGGGGGAATGACTGGGCGATGTGGTCCAGGGGGACCCGGATGCGTTCACGGCTGCCCGGCTCCAGGTAGGCGGGCTGGTCGTGGCCGTTGCGGTGGCAGAGGTTTAACACGCCGTAGGTGACGCGGGTCGCCTTGCCGTCCGGGGCCTCGTCGGAGAGGCGCACGGCGATCTGCGCCACTGGCCTGCTGGATTCAAGATCCAGCTCCACGACGGGGGCGCCGAGGATCTCCACCGCCTCCTCCAGGGGCTGCGTGTCGAAGATCAGGGCGCCACCGTCCTCCTCGCGCTGGTCGTAGGGCAGGTCGGGGCCGTTGTTGTAGGAACACCACTTGCCGCCGAACAGCCCCAGGGAGAGTGGCGACTGGATGGCCACAGGTTTACCCGCGTCGGTCTCCGGCGGAGGTTCACCGGGCCACTGCATGTGCCGCGGTGACAGTTGCAGCCGGGTCCAGTCGATGTTCGGCGACGGCCAGCCCGGCTCGGCCACCCAGCGGCCAGGGCGGCTGGCGTACTGGGTGCGCGGGCGCACGCTGTCCTGCATCCAGACCCGCAGGCGCGGCTCCTCCAGAAGGCCCCGCTCCTCGCCACGGAGCCACTGATCCCACCAGCGCAGTGCCTCCTGAAGGAAGCCGATCTGGGGGCCTGGCAGCCCCATATGGGGATAGATATGGCTCCAGGGGCCGACCAGGCCCTTGCAAGGAGCCTGCAGGTTTTCGACCAGGCGGAAGACCGGATTCGGGTAGCCGTCCGCCCAGCCGGAGACGATCATCACCGGGACCTGGATGGCGCTGTAATCCTCGCAGACCGAGCCGTGGCGCCAGTAGTCGTCGCGCTGCGGGTGACTCATCCACCGCTTGACCCATAGTCCGCTGTCTTCCAAGCGTTGCATCCACATCTCCCGCCAGCGGTCGCCGACAATCTTCGGATCGGGTGGCATGGAGTTGAAGGCGAACATCACCGATGCCCACGACAGGTTGTCGTTGAGCAGGCAGCCGCCCTTGTAGTGGACGTCGTCGGCGTAGCGATCATCCGTGGCTGCGACGGCGATCACGGCCTTGAGCTGCGGCGGCCTGCGGGCGGCCACCTGAAGGGCGTTGAAGCCCCCCCAGGAGATGCCCATCATCCCCACGTCCCCGGTACACCAGGGCTGCTCGGCGAGCCAGCGCAGGATGTCCTCGGCATCCTCCTGCTCCTGCAGCAGGTACTCGTCGGTCAGGACCCCTTCGGAGTCCCCGCTGCCACGCAGGTCGACCCGCACCCCGGCGTGGCCGTGGGCCGCGAAGTAGTGGTGGATCTGCGTGTCGCGCATGCGCTTGATATCGCGCTTGCGGTAGGGAATGAATTCGAGCACCGCCGGGACCGGGTTCCGCTCCGCTCCGGCGGGCTTCCAGATGCGCGCCGAAAGACGGGTGCCGTCGCGCATGGTGATCCACTGGTGCTCGACGACCTCGACTTCGTTGGGTAGTTCATGGACCGCTCTGGCTGCCATGGGGTGCATGCTCCCTTGCGGATGTCATCCTCTCAATATAGCGCCGCGGCCGGTGGATGGCACCTGGGTGGTCGGCGGCGCCATCCCCCGTTATGTTGAAGGGAAGTGGATGGGACGGTGTAGCCCGTCCGGGTCCGGGCACGGCGGTAGATCGAAGGGGTGACGTGTGGCCAAGATCGACAAGAGCGAGGCGGAGTGGCGGGAACTGCTGACGCCGGAGCAGTTTGCGGTGACCAGGCGGGGCAGCACCGAGACACCGTTCAGCGGGGCCTATTACCACTGTGATCGGTCCGGGGTGTATCGGTGCGTGTGCTGTAACTCAGCGCTGTTCTCCTCGCGCACCAAGTTCGAGTCCGGTACCGGGTGGCCCAGCTTCTGGGCACCGGTCGACGATGACCAGATCGTGATCCGGGAAGACCGTTCCCTCGGCATGGTCCGAGAAGAAGTCCTGTGCGCGACCTGTGACGCTCACCTGGGGCACGTCTTCGCCGATGGTCCGCCACCGACCCAGCTGCGTTATTGCATTAACTCGGTGGCACTGCAGCTCGATGAGGAAGCCGCCCCGGAGTGATCGCCTCGTTCGCGGTGCCGGGCGGCGGTTCCGGGGCAGAGTATCCTTGCTGAACAGGCAGGTGGCGGCGTAGGATATCCGGTCCACCGGTGTACGTACCCCGCGGCGGTCGCGTCGCCCGGCGCGCCCGCTTGCAGTGTTCGTGGAGCAATCGAGAGGCCGAAGAGCCGTGAGGAAAATGGATACCGCAATCGTCAACCCCCAGGCAGAGACCGACGCAACCCGCCATCCGCTTGCCGGCAAGACCATGAGCGGCGGTGAAATCATTGTAGAGGTCCTGGCGCAGGAGGGGGTGGATACGCTCTTCGGCTACAGCGGCGGCGCGATCCTTCCCACTTACGACGCCATCTTCAAGTACAACGAGCGCCGCCGGAAGGAGCAACAGGCCGGCGAAGAGGAGGACCCCATTCGGCTGATCGTCCCCGCCAACGAGCAGGGTGCGGGGTTTATGGCGGCCGGCTATGCGCGCGCCACCGGTAAGGTGGGCTGCTTCCTGGTGACCTCGGGCCCTGGGGCGACGAACACGGTGACCCCGATTCGCGACTGCATGGCCGACTCGGTGCCGGTCGTGGCGATCACCGGCCAGGTGCCGACCCACGCCATGGGGACCGACGCCTTCCAGGAGGCGCCCATCGTCAACATCATGGGCAGTTGTGCCAAGCACGTCTTCCTGGTCACCGACCCGGAGCAGCTCGAGGCCACGGTGCGCACCGCCTTCGAGGTGGCCCGCTCCGGACGTCCCGGTCCGGTTGTGGTCGATGTGCCCAAGAATATGCAGAACTGGATCGGCGAGTTCCGGGGCGAAGGGGTTCTGGAGGTGCGCGGTTATCGTCAGCGCATGGAGTCCCTGCGCTCGGCCAAGCTCTCGGACCGCAAGTGCCGCGCCTTCATGGAGATGCTCGAGCACTCCCGGCGGCCGCTGCTCTACGTCGGCGGCGGCGTGGTCAACGGTGAGGCCCATCAGGAGCTGCGCGACTTCGCACAAACGTTCGGGATCCCGGTGGTCAGCACCCTGATGGGGCTGGGCGCGATGGATACCACCGACGATCTCTATCTGGGCATGCTCGGCATGCACGGGACGGCCTACGCCAATTACGCCGTCGAGGACTGCGATTTCCTCATCGCGGTCGGCGCGCGCTTCGATGACCGTGTGGCCGGCAAGGTGGAGGAGTTCGCGCCGCTCGCCGAGCAGATCGCCCACATCGATATCGATGCCGCCGAGATCGGCAAGGTCAAGGGGGTTGACTGGGCGCACGTCGGCGAGGCCGGGCGTAGCCTGCGCCAGCTGCTGCGCTATGGGGAATCCATGGGGTTCGAGCCTCGCTTCGACGCCTGGCTCGAGCACGTCCGCGGTCTGCGCGAGCGCCATCCGATGAACTACGATCGCGACAGCGCGCTGATCCAGCCCCACTACGTCCTCGAGAAACTCAACGAGCTGACGGCGGGGGAGGCGATCATCGCCACCGGCGTCGGCCAGCACCAGATGTGGGCTGCGCAGTACTGCGACTTCCGCGGTCCGCGCCAGTGGCTGACCTCTGGCGGCCTGGGCACCATGGGCTTTGGCCTGCCGGCGGCCATTGGCGCCTATCTCGGGCGTCCGGACCGGATGGTCATCGATGTCGATGGCGATGGCTCGCTGCGCATGAACCTTGGCGAGCTGGAGACGGCCACGACCTACGACCTGCCGGTCAAGATCCTGTCGCTGAACAACGTCGGCGACGGTATGGTCCGGCAGTGGCAGAAGCTCTACTTCGGCGATCGTTTTTCCGGGTCGGACAAGTCGCTGCACCGCAAGGACTTCATCAAGGCGGCGGAGGCCGACGGCTATGAATTCGCCCGCCGGGTCGCCGATAAGGCGGAGCTTGAGCAGGCCCTGCGAGCCTTTGTCGAGTTCCCCGGGCCGGCCTTCCTCGAGGTGATGATCGATCCCGATGCTGGCGTGTTCCCGATGGTTGGGCCGGGCAGCAGCTACAAGGAGATGGTGACCGGCGATTACATCCCGAGCCGGGATGTGGCCCTGCGCCCGCGCACCAAGCTCGAGGACGGCGAGTCTCCGGACCTCTTCTGAGCGAGCCGGGCCGAGAGCCGTGAGCAGTGGTCCCGCTCCGCACGGGGTGGCACGGCTCGGTGGCCTCTGGCTGGGGGTGTTCCTGGACGCGCAGGGGCGCGTGGCCCGTGTGGCGGTCTCGGTGAATGCTCCCACGCTGGCACCGGACGAGACCGCTGATCCGCAGGCCCTTCGCGTGGTGCGCTGCCTAGAGTCGTGGGAGCAGCACCCTGCCGGTCCGGCGCGGCTCCCGCGGGCGCCGGCCGCTACCCCGTTTCAGGCGTGCCTGCGTGACGCCCTGCTCGAGCTGCAGCCGGGGAAGACGGTTTCCTACGGGGCGCTAGCGCGGCGGCTCGGGACCTCTCCGCGTGCCGTCGGTGCCGGGTGCCGGGCCAACCCGCTCCCTCTGCTTGTCCCCTGCCACCGGGTGGTGGGGCTTCGGGGCAGCGGTGGTTACGCCGGTGCCCGACAGGGCCATTTGACGCAGTTCAAGGCGTGGTTGCTGGAGCGCGAGCAACGGGCGTCGGCGCCTCGTGGTCCGTCCCCTTGAAAAGCCGCGCAGAAGGTCCCACATCCGGACGACGCAGGCCGTCGACGCCGTGCTCCGGCGCGCGGATCCACGTGTTCAACGAGAGGAGGAGGGGACCCCACCCATGAGCGCAGGTACGCAGAGCGAGACCCTCGAATTCCAGGCCGAGGTTCAGCAGCTGCTGAGCCTGATGATCCACTCGGTGTACTCGAATCGGGAGGTCTTCCTCCGCGAGCTCATCTCCAACGCTTCGGATGCCATCGACAAGCTCCGCTTCGAGGCACTCCAGCAAGAGGCCCTCTACGAAGGCGACCCTGAGCTCAAGATCCGTGTCGACTTCGATTCCGAGGCACGCACCATCACGGTGGCGGACAACGGCATCGGCATGAGCCGGGACGACGTGATCGAGAACCTCGGGACCATCGCCCATTCGGGAACCCGCCGTTTTCTCGAGCAGCTCACCGGTGATCAGCACAAGGACGCGCAGCTAATCGGGCAGTTCGGGGTCGGGTTCTACTCGGCCTTCGTGGTCGCCGACCGGGTCGAGGTCTACACCCGCAAGGCCGGCGCGCCCGCGGACGAGGGCGTGCGCTGGGTATCCGACGGCCAGGGCTCCTACACGGTAGACACCATCGAGCGCTCCGAACGGGGGACGGCCGTGGTGCTGCATCTGCCCGAGGCGCAACAGGAATTCTGTGACGGCATGCGCCTGCGGCAGATCATCCGCAAGTACTCCGATCATATCTCGGTGCCGATCGAGATGCCCGTGCCGAGCACGGCCTCGGACGACGACTCCGGCGAAGGGGCGGAGGAGCCAGGCCGGGAAATCGTCAACCGGGCCTCGGCGCTTTGGATGCGGCCGAAGAGCGAGGTCTCGGACGAGGACTACCGCGAACTCTACAAGCACGTTGCCCACGACTTCGACGATCCCCTGACCTGGATCCACAACCACGTCGAGGGGCGGCAGTCCTACGTCTCGCTGCTCTACATTCCCAAGCGGCCGCCGTTCGACCTCTACGAGCAGAAGCCCGCGCACGGGGTCAAGCTCTACGTCCGGCGGGTGTTCATTACCGAGGACACCGAGCACCTGCTGCCGCGCTACCTGCGCTTCGTGCGGGGCGTCATCGATTCCGATGACCTGCCGCTGAACATCTCCCGCGAGATGCTCCAGCACAACCCGATGATCAGCTCGCTGCGCTCGGCCTCGGTCAAGCGTATCCTCGACCGTCTCGAGCGCATGGCCAAGAACGAGCCGGAAGATTACGCCGCGTTCTGGCATGCCTTCGGCCGGGTCTTCAAGGAGGGCGTTGCCGAAGATGCCGGTAACCGGGAGCGCATCGCCCGGCTGCTGCGCTTCTCCTCGACGCACGAGGAGAAAGAGACCCCCGACGTGAGCCTGGACGACTATGTCGCCCGGATGAAGGAGGGCCAGGAGAAGATCTACTACGTGACGGCGGAGAGCTTCAACGCCGCGCGCAATAGCCCCCACCTGGAGATCTTCCGGCGCCACGGTATCGAGGTCTTGCTCTTGCCGGATCCGGTGGACGAGTGGCTGGTAGCCCACCTGCATGAGTACGATGGTAAGCAGCTGGCCTCGGTGGCCAAGGGTGAGCTGGACCTGGAGGCCCTTGGTGAGGAGGGCGACAAGGAGGCTCGCGAGGAGAAGGAGCAGGCCTGCCAAGAGCTGTGCCAGCGTCTGCAGGCGTCCCTGGGGGAGCGGGTCAGCGAGGTTCGGGTCAGCCACCGGCTGACGGACTCGCCGACCTGCCTGGTGGTCGGCGAGTATGACTTTGGCATGGGCATGCAGCGTCTGCTGCAGGCTGCCGGCCACCAGCTGCCCACCGGCAAGCCGGCGCTGGAGATCAACCCGGATCACTCGGTGATCGAGCGGCTGGGGGCAGAATCGGGGCAGCGCTTCGAGGACTGGGCCCTGACCCTCTACGAGCAGTCCCTGCTCGCCGAAGGCGGGCAGCTTGAGGATCCGGCGGCCTATGTCCGGCGTGTCAACAACCTGCTGGCCGGCTGAAGAGGGTGACCATGGCATCAAGACCCCCGGACGCATCGTCGTCGGAGGCCTTCGAACTCAAGGGACGCATGGCGACGCTAACGGTGGTCCGGGTCCTGACCACCGATGTCGATGCCCTGATCGGGCAGTTGACCGCAAAGCTCGAGGAGGCGCCCCGCCTGCTGCGCGGGGCGCCTATGCTTCTCGATCTCGATGGGGTTGACGGCGGGGCGCTGGATCTGCAGCGTCTGACCCGCGAGATGCGGGCTCTGGGCGCGGCCCCCGTGGCGGTGCGTGGTAACGGTGTGGATCCGGCGCGGCTCGAGTCCGCCGGGCTGGGGGTGTTGCCCGCCGAGGAGGAGCGGGACACCGGCGGGCAGGCGGTTGGACGGCCTGCGCGGCGCGAGGCCACACCCGCCCCGTCGGCTACCGCGCCCGCGCCCACACGGGTGATCGAGACGCCGGTGCGCTCCGGGCAGCAGATCTATGCGCGCGGAGGCAGTCTAGTGGTGCTCGGTCCGGTGGGACCGGGGGCCGAGGTCCTGGCCGACGGCGACATCCACATCTATGGTGCGCTGCGAGGCCGCGCACTGGCCGGGGTGCAAGGCAACGCCGGGGCGAGTATCTTTTGTCAGGGACTGGAAGCGGAGCTGGTCTCCGTGGCCGGCGAATACCAGGTCAATGAGCGGATCGCCACCGATCTGATCGGCCGCCCGGCTCGCGTCCACCTGGATGAGCACTCGGGCCTGCGGATTGAGGCCTTCGGAAAATAGTAATCACGACGGGGGAGCACGCGTGTCGAGGATTGTCGTCATAACATCGGGCAAGGGCGGGGTCGGCAAGACGACCACGGCTGCCTCGCTGGCGGCCGGGCTCGCCAGGGCCGGCCATCGGACCGCGGTGGTCGATTTCGATGTCGGCCTGCGCAACCTGGATCTGGTGATGGGCTGCGAGCGCCGGGTGGTGTTCGATTTCGTTAACGTGATCAACGGGGATGCGCGGCTGAATCAGGCCCTTATCAAGGACAAGCGGCTGTCGAACCTGTCGATCCTGCCGGCGTCTCAGACCCGGGACAAGGACGCGCTGACCCCGGATGGGGTCGAGCGCGTGCTCGATGAGTTGCGGGCGGAGTTCGATTACATCATCTGCGACTCGCCGGCGGGTATCGAGCGTGGGGCGCATCTGGCCTCGTATCACGCCGATGACGCCATCGTGGTGACCAACCCCGAGGTTTCCTCGGTGCGCGACTCCGACCGCGTCCTCGGGTTGCTTGCCAGCCGGACGCGGCGGGCGGAGCAGGGCGACGATCCGGTGCGGGAGCATCTGCTGTTGACCCGTTACGATGCGCAACGGGTCAAGAAGGGGGACATGCTCAGTGTCGAGGATGTCCAGGAGATCCTCGCCATCAATCTGCTCGGCGTGATCCCGGAGTCGCAGTCCGTGCTCAATGCATCGAACGCCGGGATTCCGGTGGTGCTGGAAGAGGGCGAGGACGCCGGGCAGGCCTACGACGACGCCATCGCTCGCTACCTGGGCGAGGATCGGCCCCACCGGTTCCTGCAGGCGGAGCGCCGCGGGCTGTTTGGCCGGATGTTTGGAGGTTAATGAAGGCTATGGGGATCGCCGACTACTTTCGTGAGCGGCGGCGAAGCCGGCGCGGCAGCGCCAGCGTCGCCAAGGAGCGGCTGCAGATCATCGTCTCCCATGAGCGGGCCGAGCGTGGCGGACCGGATTACCTGCCTATGCTGCGTCAGGAGCTGCTGGAGGTGGTTCGCCGCTACGTGACGGTCGACCCGGACGCGGTGCGGGTGGATGTCGAGCGCGACGGGCCGCACGAGGTGCTGGAGCTGAACATCACCCTCCCGGAGCGCGAGGAGGAGGGGGCGCAGCGCTGACGACGGCTGCGCCGCGGTGCCCGGAGCCTCAAGGCCCCAGCGCCTGGCCTTGGGCCAACACCTGGTCCCACTGTGCTGCTAAAGGCTGCTGCTTTGCTGCGTAACGTCGACTTCCAGCTTCAGCTGGTCCCCGGGATGTAGATAAGAGCCTTCCGAAATCCCGTTCCAGCGCTTGATATCCCCGACGTTAACGTTGAAGCGCTGCGCAATCCGGGCCAGCGAGTCCCCCTGGCGGACCGTGTAGGTGACCGACTGGGTGCTGCTGTCGCCGGGACCGCCGGCGGCCTGCATGACGTCTCCCTCGACCCAGACGACCAGCTCCTGGCTCGGCCGCAGGGTGTCCCCGGGCGCCATGCCATTCCAGCGTGCCAGCTCCTTGACCCCGACATTGTAAGTGCGGGCGATGTCCCACAGCGTCTCGCCCGCCTGCACCGTATGCTCGCGCCGTTCGCCCTGGCGCTCCCGATTCTGCAGCGCCTCCAGGCGATTGGCAGCGCTCAGCGAGTACTCGCTGGGCGGGCGGCTGGAGACGGGGACGTAGAGGTGGTCGCCGGCGCGCACGGTATCGCCGCGCAGCCCGTTGATATCCCGTAGCAGCTCGACGGTGACGTTGTACTGGTTGGCGACGTGGGTCAGTGTCTCGCCGGATTCGATGCGGTGGCGGCGCCACTCGACAAAGTCCTCCGGGTCCATGGCGGCGAGTTCCCGCTCGAACCGGTCCGCGTTCTCCTTGGGGAGTACCAGGCGATGCGGCCCTTCCGGGGCCGTGGCCCAGCGGTTGAGACCGGGGTTGAGGATGTAGAGCCGGTCGATGGAGATATCGGCGAGTTCCGCGGCCAGCGCCAGGTCGATCTGGCGGTCCGCCTCGACCACCCGGATGCGCGGCTTGTTGGGGATGTTTGGCAGTGCCACGTCGTGGGCCTCGGGATCCTGAAGGATATCCCGGATGGCCAGGATGCGCGGGACGTAGCGCATCGTCTCGGCAGGCAGCTGCAGGTTCCAGTAGTTGGGGTCCTTGCCCTCGGCGCGGGCTCGCTGTATGGCGGCCCGCACGTTACCTTGGCCGGCGTTGTAGGCGGCCATGGCCAGCAGCCAGTCGCCATCGAACGCCTCGTTGAGCCGCTCCAGGTAGTCCAGGGCCGCGTCCGTGGAGGCAACCAGATCCCGTCGGCCGTCGTACCAGTAGTTCATCTCCAGGCCGAAGAAACGTCCAGTACTCGGGATGAATTGCCAGATGCCGGCTGCCCGACCGTGGGAGTAAGCGAAGGGGCGGAACCCGCTTTCGACGATGGCGAGCGCGACCAGTTCCGCGGGGAGATCGCGCTCCTCGAGCTCGTCGAGGATGTAGTGAAGGTACGGCTCGGCCCGCCGGCCGACCGCCTCGAAATAGGCATCGCGGCCCGCGAAGAGCTGCAGTTCGCGCTCGACCCGTTCGTTCTCGTAGCGGTCGATCCGGAACGAGGTGCGCAGCCTGTCCCAGACCTGCAGGGGGTAGTCGGGTACGGTGCGGGTGTAGTGGCCGGGCTGGTAGTCATAGTCCGGTGTCAGTTCGAAGGGGCGACCCAGGCCGGCTTCCAGGGTTTCGGTCTCCAGGTCCCGCACCCAGGCCGGGATGTCCCGGCCGTCCGCTTCCGGACCGTGCAGATCATGGACAAAGGTGCGCGAGTCAAAGCTGGTGCAGGCGGTGACAGAAAGCGCGGTCAACGCTCCGGCAGCTGTCCGTTTCACGTCCACGGTCATGCCCCCAAGGTCCGGGTTGTTGTTCTTGATTGCTCGGTACCGGCGGTGGCCGGGCCTCAGCTGGCGTCTTTCCACTGCCGCAGCGCGGCGAAGACGTGATCCGCCTGCTCCAGGTCTTTGCCACACCAGTCCTGAGCCGAACGGCGCAGCTCCGGGCGATCCGCGCGCAGGAACGGATTGGTGGCCAGCTCCTCGGCCAGCGTCGACGGGACCGTAGGCTGTCCCGCGGCGCGGGCATGCCGCGCCGCCTGCAGGCGCTGGGCCAGCCGTTCGTTGTCCGGATCAGCCCGGTGGGCGAATTCCAGGTTTTTGACGGTGTATTCGTGCCCGCAGCAGACCCGGGTATCGGCCGGCAGTCCGGCGAGGCGCTGCAGGGAGGCGTGCATCTGCCCGGCCGTGCCCTCGAAGACTCGGCCGCAGCCCCCGGCGAAGAGGGTGTCGCCACTGAACAGGTGACCGTCCCAGAGGTAGGCGATGTGCCCGGCCGTGTGCCCGGGGCAGTCCAGTACCCGGAAGTCACCGAAACCATCCAGGGCGAAGTGATCCCCGCCGGAGACCAGGTGGTTGACAGCCGGGATCGCCTCACCAGCGGGGCCGAACACGGGCACTTGGTGCCGTTCGGCCAACTCCGCCACGCCGGCGGTGTGATCGCCGTGGTGGTGGGTGACCAGGATGCCGGAAAGGCGAAGGCGGTGGTCGTTCAGCCAAGTCGCGACCACCTCGGCGTCGCCTGGATCCACGGCGATCGCGGCGGCGCCCGCGTGGTCCCGGGCCATCCAGATGTAATTATCGGCAAGTGCCGCGAGGGGTTCGGCGTTAATCATCGCCGAGCATCCTACCGTGTCAAGCCCGTGCGGCAAACCCCCCGCGACCGCAGCGTTTCTTCGGGGCGCCGGAGGGGGCGAGCAGATGAGTTCAGTGCAGTGCTCGGGTAAGGTTGGACCTGAAAGAATGCGCGCCACGGGGGGCACATGCAGAACCTTCACGCCTGGTACGGCACACCGTTGGGGCAGCGGGTCGGTGCTGCCGAGCGCGGGGCCGTGGCCGACGCCCTGGCGCATTTGGGGATTGGTGATACGGTCTGCATCGGTCCGGTTGCCCATCCGTTGCCTTTGGCCCCCACCGTCCGGCAGTGGCGGGTGGGGCCCGGGGGCGATCTAGTGGCAACCCCCCAGCAGCTGCCGTTTCGCGGCCACAGCGTCGATGCCGTGATCCTCAGTCACGTCCTCGAGTTCGGTGAAGAGCCGGCGGCCGTGCTTTCCGAGGCGTACCAAGTGCTGGCCCCCGAGGGGCGGTTGGTCGTGCTGACCTTCAATCCGTTGGGGTTGTGGGGCGTTTGTCGGTTGTGGGGTTGGTGCCGGTCATCCCGGGCCCCGTGGCGCGGGCGGCAGTGGCCGGCGTCCAGCGTGGGGGTCCATCTGCGGCGTTGCGGGTTCGAGACGCTGGCGCGTCACTCGCTCTGTTTTCGGTTGCCCATGCAGGGTGAACGCCTGCAAAAGCGACTGGATCCGTGGGAGGATAGGCTCCGCCGGCTCGGGCGCTTTGCCGCCGGCGTACAGATGACCGTAGCGGTGCGGCGGGAGCCGGGATCGCTACGGGGGCATACCCTGGTCGAGCGCGTGGGCCGAGGGGCTCGCGTCGGTGCAGCGCACCCGGCGGGACGGGTCCGCGTGCAGGCCCTAAATCGAGGAGGCAGTGCGTGACCGAGCAACGCGGTGTGGTCGAGGCATTCACGGACGGCGCGTGTCGGGGCAATCCCGGCCCCGGTGGGTGGGGCGTGCTGCTGCGCTACGGCGAGCATGAGCGTGAACTCTACGGCGGGGAGCCGGAGACCACCAACAACCGCATGGAGCTCACCGCGGCGATCCGAGCCCTGGAGGCCCTAGAGCGGCCCTGCCGCGTGGTTCTGACCACCGACTCGCAGTACGTGCGCCGTGGGATCACCGAGTGGCTGGACGGCTGGAAGCGCCGGGGGTGGCGAACTGCCTCGCGCAAGCCCGTGCTCAACCAGGATCTGTGGCAGCGGCTCGATGAGCTGGCGGCCTACCATCGGGTCGAGTGGCGCTGGGTGCGCGGCCACGCCGGTCACGCCGAGAATGAACGCGCCGATGCCCTGGCCAATCAGGGGATCGACGAGCTGGTCGCCTAGGTCCGCTGCCCGTCCCCGGCGGGCCTGGGCTAGAATCGGAACGCCCAATTCCAACCTGTAACAAACCGGAGAGTAGCGCATGAACAAAGCCGATCTGGCTGACAAGGTCGCAGCCGAAACCGGGGTCTCCAAGCGTGTCGCCACGGATGCGGTCAATGCTGTCTTTACGGGCATCGAGGAGAGCCTGGCGAGCGGGGAGGATGTCTCGATCCCCGGGTTTGGCAAGTTCGCCGTGGTCGCGCGCCCCGAGCGGCAAGGGCGCAACCCGCAGACGGGGGAGTTGATCGACATCCCCGCCGGCATGAACGTCCGCTTCAAGCCTGGGGCGCCGCTCAAGCGTTCGGTGGATCAGTAACAGGAGGTCGCCATGTCCCGTCGGCTTCGGCGTTGGGTCGGAGCAGGGTGCCTGGGGATTGCAGGCGCCCTGATGGCCGCGTGCAGCGGTGGTGACGCTGGCACGCTGGCTGCCGATTACTGCGACTACATCCGCAACGCCGACGACATGCCCTTCGAGCAGCAGCAAGAAGCCATCACAGCGCTCGACGAGCGTTACCAGCGCAAGGGCATTCGCGAGAGCAGCATTCGTGTGGCGATTCAGCGCGAGTGTCCGGATGCCCTGGCCGAGCACGATGTCCGTATGCTGGGCGTGCTCGGCGAGATGCTGCGTGAGACGCGAGACGAGCTACAGGAACTGCGATAGCGCCTGGCCCCGGGAGAGCCCCTCCCGGGTCGCACTATGAGAGTGCGCACTCGTGCCCGGTTGCATCACGATGGTGCAACCGGGCCTCCATCCCGCTCGGCTGCACCATCATAAGGCCCCGTCTGCGCGGGAATCCCGGAAGCTGGCACAGGGATTGCTACCACCTTCGTGAGCCCCAGCTGGGGAACATTGATTAGCCGATTCGGAGGTGGAACCCCATGGCTGCAACCGGTAAGGACGTACTCAAGCTCATCAAGGATGAGGACGTGAAGTTCGTCGATCTGCGCTTCACCGACACC